>PLQW01000069.1 GCA_003160215.1 Acidobacteriaceae bacterium | reverse complement strand
ATTGTAAGCCCTTCACTTTGTCATCACGAGCGGGCTACAGCACGCGAGGGATCTGCTGTTTCCTCCGAACAGTCGTTCCAGTGCTCGCAAAAGCAGATTCCTCGCTTCGCTCGTAATGACAACTCTCGAACAAGAGGAGCGAAATGTACATTCGTCAACACGCTATACAAACTTTCCCGGCACCGGATTTTTCGGGTCGGTGTAATCGTAGAAACCTTTGCCCGTCTTGCGGCCGTACCAGCCCGCCAGCACGAGTCGCTTCAGCAGCGGCGGGGCGGCGAAGCGGCGCTCCTTGAACTCGTCGTACATCACGTGCGTTATGTAATACGTAGTGTCGAGTCCGACGAAATCCAGCAGCGTTAACGGGCCCATGGGATGACCGCAGCCCAGCTTCATGGCTTCATCGATATCGGTGATGGAGCCAACGCCTTCCTCGTACGCGCGGATTGCGTCCAGCAGATACGGCACCAGCAGCCGGTTAACGATGAATCCCGGCTTGTCGACCGTGCGCACGGGCACCTTGCCCAGCTTCGTGCCGAAGGCGATGGCTGTCTCGTACACGTCATCGGCGGTGGCGATGGTCTTCACCACTTCCACCAGCTTCATCATCGGAACTGGATTGAAGAAGTGCAGCCCGATGAAGCGCTCCGGACGCTTGGTCGCGGTCATCAACTCGGTGACGCAGATCGACGATGTGTTGGTGGCGAAGATGGCGTCTTTCTTGACAGTCGCGTCAAGCTGCGCGTAGGTCTTGCGCTTCTCTTCGACGTTCTCGATGATGGCCTCAATGACGATGTCGCAATCGGCGAGGTCGCGCATGTTGGTCGTGCCCTTCAAGCGCGACTGCGCTTGGCTCTTTTGCTCGGCGGTCAGCCCGCCCTTCTCCGGGCCGCGCTCCACCAGCCGCGAAAGCGATTTCTCAATGCCGGCAAAGCCCTTGTCGAGAAATTTCTGATCTTGTTCGAGCACTACTACGTCGAAGCCCGCTGTGGCCGCCACTTGCGCGATGCCCGAGCCCATTAATCCACAACCGAGTACTCCAACTTTTTTGATATCCATGATTTCGTTTTCCTTTTTGTACAAACCTAATTCTTTAGGTACTCACAGCCCAACCTTGAACGACTGTCATCCTGAGCGGAGCGAAGGATCCCTATAGAGGCAGGATTTCAATGTTGCGAATTAAGGATTGCTCGCGACCATAGGGGTCCTTCGACTCCTCGCTGCGCTCGCCGCTCAGGATGACAAACGTGCATCCGGTCGCTGTTGAGTACTCCATCTGAATCAGCTCGCTCATCTTTGGTTTGTCCCAGGTTCCTTCTGCGCCGCACCCACTTCCGTGATCCTGGTGTTTTGCAGCGTTACAACCCGCCAACTCCCATCGACTTTTTCGGCAACGATGGCGGGCCGCGCCTCCAGTTCGCTCGGAGCACCCCCCTCGTGAAACTGCAGGAACTGGCGAAGAAAAACGACCGCGACATCGGGCCGGAGAAAGCGAATCTTCTCGACGCTATACCTTACTGTGCTCCCTTTGTAGATGGTGCCGAAGATCATGCGATGGCCAGCCTCGATGGCCGCGCGCCCAGTGTAGTACCCGCCCAGGATGTGGATGAAGTCGGCATCTTCTGCGAAGAGCGCGGCAAAACTCGCGCTGTCGGCTGCATTCCACGCAGCCTCCAACTGATACACCATCCCGTGCAGTGCGCGTTCTTCTCCGGTCACCCTCGACGTCCTATCTTTGCAGGTTCTCCACGATCACCGCGATTCCCTGTCCGCCGCCAATGCACGCCGTCGATAGGCCATACTTCCCTTTGCGGCGGCGCAATTCGTTGAGCAAAGTAATGAGCAACCGTGTTCCGCTTGCCCCCAGCGGATGGCCGAGCGCAATGGCGCCGCCATTCACGTTGACCTTGTTGCGATCGAGCCCCAGCTCCTTCTCGACGCCAAGATATTGCGCGGCGAACGCCTCGTTCACTTCGACCAGATCAATGTCGTCGAGCTTCAGCCCGGCTTTCTGCAAAGCAATTTTGCTGGACGGAACCGGCCCTGAGCCCATGATCTTGGGATCGACTCCGGCAATTCCCCAGCTCACGATGCGGGCCATCGGCTTGAGATTGCGCTTCTCGGCTTCGTCGAGCGGCATGACGACGACGGCTGCGCCGCCATCCACGATTCCGCTGGCATTGCCCGCAGTGACCGAGCCATTCTTGCCGAACGCCGCCTTCAGCTTGGCCAGGCTCTCCATCGTCGTCTCCGGACGGCGATGGTCGTCCTCGGTGAACATCTCTCCCGTCGGCTCGCCTTTGCGATTGCGCAGCGGCACTGGCGTTATTTCCTCCTGAAGGCGTCCAGCTTTGTAGGCAGCATCGGCTGTCTGCTGGGAGCGCAGCGCGAACTCGTCCTGCATCTCGCGCGTAATGCCGTACTGCCCGGCGTAGAGTTCAGCCGTGTTCGCCATGTAAAGGCCGCAATAGGTGTCGAGCAGCATCACCATGAGGGAATCCTCAAGCTTGCCTTCGCCCAGTCCGACACCCCAGCGCATGCCACGGATTACGTGGGGCGCCTGCGACATGGATTCCATGCCGCCGGCCAGCGCGATCTTGGACTCGCCGAGTTGGATCATCTGCGCGGCGGTCACGATCGACTGCATTCCCGAGCCGCACAGCCGGTTGACGGTGAGCGCCGGCACTTCGATGGGAACTCCCGCCCTGAGGGCAACGTGGCGCGCTCCGTAAATGGCATCTGCCGAAGTCTGCTGCGCATTGCCCATCACGCAGTGATCGATTTCGCCGGGCTCGACCCCCGAACGTTTCATGGCTTCCGTGGCTGCGATCGCGCCCAGTTCCATCGCGGTAAAGTCGCGCAGCTTTCCACAGTAGCGACCCATGGGCGTGCGAGCCCCGTTGACGATTGCAATATCCGTTGTGTTCGACATAAGTAGTTAGGAAGGTAAGGCGAAGGCCTGATCCAACATTCGAGTTTATCAGCCGTCTAAGCGGGGCGGCAACCACGCGGGCCAGGGTGGCTCGGCTGGCGAAGCTCGGGACCAGATGACCGCAGGAAGTAAAGTGCCCATCGGTGGGGCGCGGCTTGCGGTAGCAAGGTCAGCTTACTGGATGCTGTCGCTGAGCGGTTCGCCCCAGGACTCTCGCCACGTGCTGAAGCTCTCTTCGCAGGCATCGCAGTACCACTGGGGACTGTCAGGACGAATACAGCACCCGCCCAGTACATATCCCTCCTGCGCGAACTCCAGAAGCTCGTCCGACGGCAAACGCCCGTACGCGATCTTCTTCACATCCTCGTTGCTATCGCACCGGGGGCAGACGGGAGTTCGGCAAGCTTTCATATCTCAATAATTCTACTGTTGGCTAAGGTGGTCAAGGTCCGCTGTCCGCTTTGCTTGTGATAGTGCATGGAGCGGAAAGGGCAAATCGGCGAGGGGCGTTCAGGACAAGCCGTGCGGCAATGTCAGTTCCAATTCAGGAATCGCCGGCGGAAAGCACCGACGATATGGCTTGCGCGGTCTCCTGATCCGGGGACTGCGCCGCATTGCAGTGGACTCTGGAACCCGCGTCCTTGGAATAGGAGTCAGAGTCCTGCTCCACGTCAGCGTCAAGGCGCGTCGGAATCCGAGATCTGTACGGAAGCGTCCCGCATTTGGTCTGCGGCCATTTGCAATCTCACACTTTGAGCAGCGATGCGTTCTGCGAGTGCGGCGGTCTTCGCTCGAACCCGTTGATCCACATCTGCAGCCGCATTTACTCCCCACGCAATTGGCATTGCCGAGGCGTCTCCGTGGGTGTGCGCCATCTTGTCACGCATTCTCGTCGCTTCACGCTGGGCCCGTTCGGCTTCCCGCAGGGCCGTGGCGCGAGCACATTGGGCGGCAGCAAGGTTCTGCCGCGCGACCTGCTCAGCGACCTTCGCTTGCGCCATCGCAATGGGCAGGTTCATTTCGGCCAACAACTGCGCTTCTTCCGGATAGCCCGGACGCAGGTGCGTCCGCACCTTGCCCATGAAGCGGGACGCGGCGGAGGCATCGGCATTGCACTTCGCCTTTGCGGTCGCTCCGACGTGTTGACCATACGACAGCGAAACGCGTTCGAGTGTCCGAAATCCGCGAGAGAACACCGCGAAGGTCGCTATGATCGCCAGGGTCGCCACCAGATATCTGCGTTCCATACAGCCTCCTCGTGCTTCTATAAGACGCGAGAACCATTCGATCGTTAGGATTTTTTGTCCAACGACCGGCGTTCGTTAGGTCCGGTAGAGTACACGTCGAGTACCATCACTGGCTTTCCGCAAGTGCTTGCTGCAGTGATGATTACTATTGCCGGAGCCTGTGCGGGATTCTCTGGGGCGTCCAGAATCAGAATCTCTTGTCCACCAGCGGACAAGCTGGCGCAGCAAGAGAATCACTGCTGCCGAACAGCACCACAGAATTGTGGACAAGTAGAGTGGATTTGCGGCTTGGAGGTTCCCTGGGATTTGCCCTGAGTCGCTAGCGGATCGTCACAAAATCAAGACAGTTCGTCACGTTGCGATTATCGGGTCTCCCGGCTGCCTGCTGACCGGAAACTTGCGGGAGAGAAGGGGAACCCGAAGGTCCCACCTTCTCCCCCGTGCAACCCAGGGTAGGAGAAGTGGCGGTTGCGCGCCGCCGAGAATGCTTCACCATCCGATGCAGAATCTGACGTCGGCGGCTGACGACATGACGGCAACCGACATTCCGATCGCAGTCGCAGACTTAACCAAGTTCCAGATCCTGAACCAGACAAGCATCTCGGTTCTGGCGCAGGCGGACCCGATGCAGCAGAGCGTGCTCAAGCTGCTCCAGCCGACTCGAGTTCGCTGCCCGCCGGCACTCTGCCGAAGGTTTCTTATCGGCGGATCCTACTTCCTGTTCACCGACCACATCGGCCCGCTCGCACTCCGGCTTTAATCGCGTCTCGATACCCTGGCAGTCTACAGGCTGCGCCTGCCCGTACAGGCCACATTAAGTGCTTCTCATCGCATGCATTGCAGTCGCCCAGCGGAAACGCCGGATAGGCGCGCAGCCTCGCTGACTTTCGGAGGTGTCCGCAGTGCTTCCTCCACGCCCGACAGCAAGACATCCATGGTGAAGGGTTTCTGAATGAAGGCCGTCATGGCGCCGTGCATGACCTTGTGCAGCACATCGTGATCGGCGTACCCGGACATGAACACCGTGATTAGGCCGGGCTGCAAACTTTGCAATCGCAGCGCCAGTTCAGGACCGTTCATCCCTGGCATGACTACATCCGACAGCAACAGCCCGATGTGTCCCCGATGCTCGCTCCCCAGACGGAGAGCTTCTTCGGGACCGTTGGACTCAAGCACTCGATATCCAGCATGTTCTAAGACCGCACGCGTCACTTCGCGAACGACAGGTTCGTCCTCCACCAGAAGAATGGTCGGTTCGGTTTTTTCTCTTTGGCCGGAATAAGTTTTCGTGTTAGCAGGAGATGTGTTCATGATCCCATCGCATGGACGCTGGTCGCGACGCTGCGAATAACGGCTCTCACAAATGCAGGTTCCGTGCCAGTTGGCGAGAAGAGCCCAGGGATGGGTGTAACCTTCGGCGAGCCAAGCAGATACGAAAAAAAGGCGAAAGCGGAGGCTACAGCACAAGCATGATCAGATCGGGATAATTCCTGTTTTGAAGTTCGGATTCAGGAAGAAGCTTCCTTCGGCGATAATTGCGGTTAAGGCATCTTGCTATGCAATGCGATTTCCAGTGCAGCTATTGCGGAGAGTGGAACGCGTCCGATGTCGATGAATCCGCGGGTTCGCTCCAGGAGTATGCGGAAGACTGCCAGGTCTGCTGCCAGCCCAACGTGCTCTCCATCCGCTTCGACCCACGACAAGAGCAGTTCGTGATTTGGGCGGAACGCGAGAGCTAGAGAGGTTCCAGACTGGCTCGTTCATCACTCAGCCATTTGAAAAGTCACCTCTTGTCATCCTGAGTATCACATGGGTCTGCGGCCCACCCATAGGGATGAAAATCAACCACGGAGGCACGGAGATCACCGAGAAAACTCCGCAAAAAGCAAAACTCCGTGTTCTCCGTGTCTCCGTGGTGAATGAGTTTCGACGGAATGAAGCGCGAGCTTCTCTGAGGCCGACAGACCTTGCTTGATAGGTTCGGCGTCGATACTGATCATCGCAACCCAATGTCCCACATTGTCGTGGAGTTCCCGAGCAAGGCGGCCCCGCTCCGCTTCTTGCGCGTCGATCTGGTCGAGCCCATGGTTGCTCACGAGTGCGAACATGCATGTATGATGGAAGATAGTATCGCCGATCAGATTGATTGAGCTGAGAGGAGCGTGCATGGCCGGAAACTCGCGTCCATCCTTCACCAAGCGCCAAAAGGAACGATCACGTCAGGAAAAACAGGCCGAAAAGGCCCAGAAAAAGCAGCAGCGCAAGCAGCAAACGGACAATGAAACGGAAGCCCCCGCCACCCAGCCGGTGGCCGACCTGGTGGTCACTCACGACGAAGAAGGCCAGCCGCAAGGCTTTGATTTTCATGACTTTGCCAAGTAGCATCACGGCGGCAGCGGCTGCCCCCGCCGCTGGGTAGTGGTCCAGTTTAAGTCCCGGTTTGTGCAAAATTGACCAGACATACGAAAGTATGGCGAAATATCCTCAGAGTGAATCCTCTTCTTAGGGGATGAGTTAAGTAGCACAGAAGCCGCCCCTGGCTGACTTTACCGGGTGGCTTCTCTCTTTTGCAGGAGCTTACGCCGAGGAGCAGGGAACGCAAGAGCCAAGTGCAATGCGCCACGTAATTCAAACTGCACCACTATCCGCCGCTGCTCGTTCTCAGCACGATCCTGGAACCTGTGCTACACTCCTGTTAGACGCTATTAGCCACGGTTCGCTTGTGGTGCGACAGTCCGGTCCGATTTTTCGATCTGATTTCCCGCCTTTCCTGCCTCCGTTTGTTTAGAGCGCCCAATAAACCATTGAGCGGCATCCGAAGTATCTTCGCGAATCGCATGCACTAAATGCAATCGCGAGACGCCTCTCCAGAAAGTAAGATTCGATTGACACAATTTTCAGAAATGCCTCTTTCCGCTGATCTTCAGCGGAAGCTGGCGCTTGCCAATTTCACCATTCCAACTGCCATCCAGGCAGAAACGATCCCGCACGCACTTGCGGGCAGAGACATCCTGGCCACTGCCCAAACGGGCACTGGCAAGACCCTTGCGTTCCTGGTGCCCTTGATTGAGCGCCTGTTGCAGACTTCGTCTCGCAACCCGGAAGCGCTTATCCTGGTACCCACGCGCGAACTTGCGATGCAGGTTCACGAACAGTACGAGAAGTTGCGCGACAATAAACTTGCGCCCGCGGCCCTCGTCATCGGCGGTCTGGCCGAGAGGGCACAGATTCAAGCTCTGCGTTCCGGAGCGAGGGTCATCGTAGCCACGCCGGGACGTCTGGAAGATTTCCTGGGCCGCAGGCTGGTACGCCTCGAACAGGTGAAGACCCTAATTCTCGATGAAGCCGATCGCATGCTCGACATGGGCTTTCTGCCGGCCATCCGCCGCATCGTGGCGGTCCTGCCGCGCGATCGTCAGACGATGTGCTTCTCGGCAACCCTGGAAGCCTCGGTCGCCGGCCTGGTAAACGACTACATGCGCAGTCCAGTGCGCATTGCGCAGGGTTCAATTTCGAAGCCGGCCGACACGGTCGAACTCCACGCCTTTGAAGTTTCCGCGTCGGAGAAGTCAGACGTCCTCCGGCAGCTCTTGTACGCCGAGAAGGGCCGCACCCTGGTGTTCGCCCGCACAAAGCGCGGTACCGAGCGCCTGGCGAAAAGCCTGGTGCGCGACGGTTTCGCCGCCGCGATGATTCACGGCGACCGCACCCAGTCGCAACGGACAGGCGCGCTCGCGGGCTTTGACGCGGGCCGTTTCAAGGTCTTGGTGGCCACCGACGTTGCCTCGCGCGGCATCGATGTTCAGAACATTGCGCACGTCATCAACTATGACTTGCCGGCCATTCCCGAGGATTTCATCCATCGCGTGGGCCGGACCGGTCGAGCTGGATTGCGCGGCCGCGCGTCGACGCTGGTAGCAGGCGCCGAGGTGGCCGAACTTCGCTCCATCGAACGGGCCCTGAAGCTGCGCATCACTCGCAAGCAGTTGAATGGCGCAGACAGAATTGTGTCCGATCGCCCGGTGCGCAACACCCTTCCCTCTCGCACTCTCTCGGCCATGTCCGGTGAGGTGTTCTCGTAAAGCCTGTTTTTAGAGACCAGGGCTAAACCCTGGTCTCAATTCCCTGGAGCTTCCCAATCCGCCTCAACAAACTGATGAGGAACTCTGTGCAAAAACCAAGGAGCGTACTTGGTGGAAGCCCCTGCATTTATGCAGGGGAAGGATCGCTTCAGCGCTCCGGGAAAACTCCGAATTCGATCACGCGCTTTAGCGCCCGGCTGCGGTCTTGCAATCCGGCCTCACCTTCCCGGCGATAGCGCTCCGATCGCTGGTAGCCAGTTTCGCGCGAGATCTGATAACGACCGCACAACTCTGCCATCTTCCACTACCCACTCTCATAGTGGTTGACAAAACCTTTGTGTTGGTCCACCACGCCGCTCACCTTCCAGGGCATGCCCCCCTTCTACATGTCCCCGCTGTCCGGACCAAACTGTCAACCATGTCCCCGGTCTGTACCAGAGCTTAGTCCAGCGCTTTAGCGCTGGGTAAAGTGGAAACAAGACCGAGTCCTGTAGAGACGGCAGAGGTTGCGACACAGTCTCTTCAGGCCTGCGTCCAGCGGCAGGAAGAAAACCGATTCATAAATTGTGCGGACCACGTTAACGCGGGCCTGAATGAAGGGCCCGCACTACCCAAGCTGCATCCACTCTGGCACTGCTCCAATCCTGGCAACTCAGGATTTGCCGTTCCTGCTACTGCTGCGATGACCCGAAATCCGCTATAACAGAGTTGTGAGTGCAAGCAATCCCTTCTTCGCCCCCAAGACGGCCCTGATCACAGGCGCGTCCAGCGGCATTGGCCTGGAACTGGCGCACCTGTTTGCGCGCGACGGCTATCGTTTGGTGCTGGTGGCCCGCAGTCGCGGCGCGCTGCGTGAACTCGGCGACGACCTGCAATCGCGCTACAGCGTGACGGTACGTATCTCGCCCAAGGACCTGGCACATCCGGCTACGCCGAATGAGCTCTACCAGGAATTGCAGGAAGCCGGCATCGTCCTCGACGTGCTGGTAAATAATGCCGGCTTCGGGGGCGGTGGATCGTTTCTTTCCACCGACTGGAACAACGAAGCCGAGATGATGCAGGTGAACATGGTGGCGCTGACCCATCTCACCAAGTTGTTTCTGCCGCAGATTCGCGCGCGTGAGGGAAAAATCCTCAACGTAGCCAGCACCGCCGCATTTCAGCCCGGACCGTTCATGGCCGTGTATTACGCCAGCAAGGCTTACGTACTCCATTTCACCGAAGCGCTGGCGGAAGAGTTGCGTGGCACCGGCGTCACGGTCACCTGCCTTTGTCCCGGACCGGTGAAGACGAACTTTCAGAAGCGCGCCCATATCGGCGACACGCGGTTAATGACCAGCCCTATGCTGGTGGACGTGCGCGAGGTGGCGCGCGTGGCCTATGAGGGCATGAAGCAGGGCAAACGCGTAGTCATTCCGGGATGGAAGAACCGGTTTGGCGTGCAAATGCTACGCTTGTCCCCGCGCGATATGGTGACCAAGGTGATTCGGAAGATTCAGGAGAGCAAGAAGTAGCAGGCAGCAACTAGCAACTAGCAATTAGCAAGACAGTAGGCCAATCGCTGTCGAAGACCCATGTGGCACTCGGGATAACGTCTCGTACTCACCTACTGCTGAATGCTGATTGCTGATTGCTGATTGCTTTCACAACCCAAACAATTCCCGCAGCCGTTTGGTCTGGGCCCGACTGACCGGGACCTCAGTCTGTTTTCTGTCTTCCATGCGGATCTGGTACGAGCTTTTGAACCAGGGCACGACTTCCTTGATTCGATTGATATTTACCAGATACGAGCGATGCGCACGCCAGAACATGTTGGGATCGAGCGAGTCGAGCAGTTCCTCCAGAGTGCGGCAGTTCGATTGGCCTTCCATCGCGGTCGCCACAACGGTAATGATGCCATCCTCAATCGACGCGTAGCAAATGTCTTTCTGGTCTACGAGAAAGAGCCTGCCGCCCGACTTGAGCAGCACTTTCGCGGCTGGCGGACGCGCCTGCTGCTCCAGCATCTTGACGATGGTCCCGATTTGTTCGCCGGGCGAGCCAGCGGTCTCCAGCTTTTGCCGGGCCTTCTCCACGGCCTTCGCGACTCGCTTCTTGTCGAACGGCTTCAGCAAATAGTCAACCGCGTTCACCTCGAACGCCTTCACCGCATACTGATCGTACGCGGTGGCGAATACGATTTGCGGCAGCGGCACCTTCTTGTCGATCAGCTTCTTGATGGCGCCGAAGCCGTCAAGTCCAGGCATTTGCACGTCAAGGAAGACGAGTTCGGGCGAGAACTCCTTGATTAAGTTCACTGCGTCCATGCCGTTCTTGCCTTGCGCTACGACGTCCACATCAAGCTCTTTCAACAGATAGGCGAGTTCGTCGCGCGCGAGTTGCTCGTCATCGACAATGACAGCGGATAGTGACATCCAATCTCCTCAATCCAGAACTGCTCAAGCATAACTATACCCAGATGGAGCGCCGGAACCAACCGGCGAAGGAAATCGGGCTACTCGGAACAACTCACATGGGGCCTTATCAAAGAGAACAGCGGTTCAGTCGAAAGCAGGTCCCTCCGCTCGCCCGCGCGGGCTGGGCCGGGATGACAAGATCAGGAAATTCGACAGCTCTGGCTGATAGCCGACGGCTGACAGCTAACAGCTCCCTTGTCGTACACTAATTCCAAACATGGTCGTCATCTACGGTATCCATCCGGTTAGCGAGGCGCTGAAATCTGGCGCGCGCAGCTTTGAATACGTCGGCATTGCACGCGAGCGGCATGACCAGCGGGTGCAGCGCCTGATTGACGACTGCCGCGCCAGCGGTGTGCAGGTGCGCTTCCTGCCGCGCGAGCAACTCGATCGCACCGCCAACACCAACACTCATCAGGGCGTTATAGCGGTCACCAGCAGCAAACAATACGCGGACGTTGACACCCTGCTCGAGCAGCGCCACGGTGAGTACAGTTTCCTGGTGGTGCTCGATAGCGTTGAAGATCCCCACAATCTGGGCGCGCTCATCCGCACTGCCGACGCAGCCGGCGCGGACGGCGTCATCATCCCCGAGCGTCGCGCCGCCGGATTGACGGGCACGGCCGTCAAGGCCTCGGCTGGAGCGTCCGAGCACTTGCCGATTGCGCGGGTGACCAACATCTCGCGCACCTTGGATGAGTTGAAAGAGCGCAACGTGTGGACGGTTGGCCTCGACGAACGCGGAACCCAGAGCTACGACGAAGTGGATTACAACATGCACTGCGCCATCGTGTTAGGCGCCGAAGGTAAGGGAATGCACAGCTTGGTCCGCGGGCGTTGCGACTTTCTGGTTTCCATCCCCATGCTCGGCAAGGTGCCATCGCTGAATGTGTCGGTGGCAGGTGGGGTGGTGATGTATGAACTGGTCCGCCAGCGTCGCCGAGGGGAAACTGTACAGAGACCTGAGATACAACAAAAAACTCGACCACGGATCGACACCGATTAACACGGATCTTTTTCCTCTTTATTCGAGAATTAATCCGTGTTCATCCGTGGAAATCCGTGGTGGATTCGCATTGCCCCTTCTCTGGGTCGTCCGCGCCTCCGTGGACACGAGATTCCTGAATGAGGTCGCGCCGGGCAGCAGGCCTCACGATAGCCCGGCCCATTGAGGATCAGACTTTCTTTCGGGCGCGCATGAGGACTATTCCTTGGCGTTGTACTTCTTGCCAGTCACGCTCGGTCATTTCGGTCGCCTCTCCGCTGGCTTGGCCCTCTTCGATGAGAGCCTCGACCCGTCCCTCCCAGACGTTATCCACGGGCATTGGCGAGCCGTCGCCGTTCCGGAACTCTAACAGAAGCTCTGCGGCTTGCCTGAAAAACTCATCCGGATTGGCGAACTCGCCCCGGTCAAGGCTTTCATGGACGCGCTTCTCGAGTTCGGGCGGCAGAGCGACATTCATGCTGTTCTGCTTCTCCACAGGTGGTTATCTTATCATTGAGATAGTTGTCGGAAGGTGATGTTTCCTATGCGGCCCTTGATAGCGTTCCTTCTCTTGCTCGCCGCAGGACCGCCTGCGCTCGCGATTGATCGCGAGGCCTTCACCATCTCCCGCTATCAGCTTGAAGTGCAAGTAGACCGCTCCACGCATGTGATCGCGGTCACCGGCAAGCTCACTCTGCGCAACGATTCCAACAAGCCACAGAAGCTGGCTACTTTGCAGGTGTCGTCCTCTCTGGCATGGAATGCCATCGCTCTGGATGAAAAGCCCGTGCAGTGGCTCGGCGATAACTACACCTCCGACATCGACCATACCGGGAGCCTTTCGGAGGCGATCGTCACGCTGCCCAAGGAAGTTGCTCCGGCGGCTACGGTTACGCTGGATGTGCAATACGGTGGAACTATCACGCCGGATGCCACGCGTCTTACGCGCATGGTGGGCGCCCCTGCCGACGTGGCTGCGCGCAACGATTGGGACGAGATCAGCGATCCCTTCACCGCGGTGCGGGGACTGGGCTATGTCGCGTGGTATCCCGTGGCCATCGAATCCGTGAGCTTGAGCGACGGTAATGCCGTCTTCGAAGCCATCGCCCGCTGGAAGCATCGGCACGACCGCAGCGAGTTCGAGGCTGCGTTCGCGATCGAAGCGGGTGACGGCAAGCAGCCATTGCGAATTGTGACCAACATGTCTGATTCGGACGAAGGCAAGCTGGTTCCGGAAGTGCGCGACGACAAGACTTCGTACCGGCTGGTGGCGAAGGCGCACCTACCCGAACTGGGCGAGGTTGTTCCTACGTTCGCCATCGCCAACTACGTCGAACTGGCGAGACCGACCATTACGCTTTTGCATATTGCCGACGACACTTCGCTGGCCCGCGATTACGCCCTTGCCGCCGAAGCCAACGATCCCCTGCTGCACGACTGGCTGGGCGAGCCGACTCAGCCAGCACGAATCATCGAGCTAACAGATCCGAACGCCAATCCCTGGCAAAATGGCGCGGCGCTGTTCACGCCACTGCGCGAGGCGCCCACCGCGACCCTGCAGCTCCTGCTGCTCCCGGCGCAGGTCGCGGCGCGGTTCCACTCTCCACACGCCTGGATTCAGGATGGGCTGGAGCGATTCCTGCAAACCCTCGCGGTCGAGCGCCGCAGCGGACGCCATGCAGCCTTGGAGTTTCTCGACCAATATCGCGAGCCCCTGGTGCAAGCGGAACAAGCAGCGCATCCAAAAGCAGTGACTAAAGGATTGTCAGAGGAGAACGCAGCCAACAATACTCTTCTCAACACGAATGACGAACTCTACCTGCGCGGCAAAGGCGGCTTCGTATTCTGGATGCTGCGTGACATGGCTGGCAATGAAGCCATGCAACGCGCCATTGCGGCCTATCGAGGCGGCGCCGATAAAGACCCCAGCTACTTTCAGCATCTAGTGCAAAGCAGCGCCAAACGCGACCTAGAATGGTTTTTTGACGATTGGGTTTACCGCGATCGCGGCTTGCCGGAGTTTCACGTGGAATCGGCGTACACCCGCCCCCTGCTCAACGAGACCAACAAGAGCTTCCTTGTGACTGCGACCATCGAGAACCGCGGCGGCGCAGGAGCGGAGGTGCCGGTGCTAATCCAGACTCCTTCCGGTGAAAAGAGTGTCCGTGTACTGGTGAAGGCGGGAGAAAAGGGTACGGGCCGCATCGAGGTACCAGTGGCGCCCGACAAAATCGTTGTCAATGATGGGAGCGTTCCGGAAGCCAACCTGGGCAACAACGTGTACGAGATTCCGGGCAAACAGCCATGAAGAAAAGCTCTACCACAGAGACACAGAGAACACAGAGAAGAGAAACAAATTAACCGCGGATTTTCACGGATGAGCACAGATCAGATCTTTTGTGTTTCTCCTCTGTGTCCTCTGTGTCTCTGTGGTGAACCGCTTTCTCGAAACGCTGTTATCATTCTGAGTCGCGACTGAGCGACCAATGAGGACAGCTTGAGCTACATTCAGTTTCTCGGCGCGGCCGGAGTGGTTACCGGCTCGAAGCACTTGATTCATGTCGACAACAACGGCGCGCGACCGTTGCAGGTACTCATGGATTGTGGCCTCTTCCAGGGACAAAAAGAATGGCGACTGCGGAACTGGCAAGACCTGCCAGTGCCCGCGAACTCGATTGACGCCGTGGTCCTGACGCACGCCCATCTCGACCATTCGGGCTGGATTCCGCGCCTGGTCAAGCAAGGTTTTCACGGCCCCATCTACGCGACGCCCGCAACCATCGATCTGTGCGGCATCCTGCTTCCTGATTCCGGACACCTGCAGGAAGAAGACGCGGCGTACTACAACAAGACGCGGACCAGCAAGCACGTGCCGGCATTGCCGCTCTACACCATGGAAGACGCTCAGCAGTGCATGACGCTCTTCCGTCCGGTGGCCTTCGGCGAAGCTAAGCAACTCACTAGCGCACTGTCCTTCCGATTTGTTCGAGCGGCCCACATCCTCGGTTCAGCCATGACTGAGGTCACACTGACCTCGAACGGCAAATCATCGAAGTTGCTCTTCACCGGTGACATCGGCCGTGTCCACGACGACCAGATCGCACCGGGCAAAGTTGTGCACTCGGGTCCAACCGAGGGTGAAGAGTGCGATGTGCTGGTGATGGAAAGCACCTACGGCAACCGCTTGCATCCGCACACCGATCCCCGTCCGGAACTGGCGGCACTGGTCCGCACCACGCTCCAGCGCGGCGGCAGCGTGATTGTCCCGTCGTTTGCCGTCGAGCGGACGCAAAAGTTTCTGTTCCTGCTCAAGGAGCTGATGGAGACAGGACAGGTACCGCGGGTGCCGGTGCACGCCGACAGTCCCATGGCCATCAAGGCAGTGCAGATCTTCTTGAAGCACACGGAAGAGTTCACTCCTGAGACGAAGGCGCTGATCGAGAAATACGGCTCCCCGTTGGAGTGGCCAAACTTTTACTTCGATGTCACCCAGGACGATTCCAAGAAAATCAACGAGTCGAGGTACCCGGCGATCATCGTGTCCTCGAGCGGCATGGTCACCGGGGGACGGGTGCTGCACCACTTGATGCAGCGCCTTCCTGACCCGAAAAACCTGGTGCTGTTCATCGGCTTCCAGGCGCCGGGCACGCGGGGATTCACCATCAAGAGCGGCGCCTCCGAGGTGAAGATCTTCGGCCAGCAGGTCCCGATTCGCGCACAGGTGGCGACGTTGGAACAGTTCAGCGATCACGCCGATACGCCGGAACTGCTGGAGTGGCTGCACACGTTCAAGCGGCCGCCGAAGGAGACCTATCTGGTCCACGGCGAGCCGCCGGCGGCGGCACAGTTGCGCGACGCCATCACGAAAGAGTTGGGATGGGACGTGCAGATGGCAGCCTATCGCGAGAAAGTGCCGGTTGGATAAGCGGCAGCTCGCGCCAGATACCGCTGGAACTCAGAAAGATGCTGACTTCAGGCTAAGAGCCAAATGCCAAGCGCTCTCCCCTGTGCCTCTGTGGTGAACCCGTTTACGCGAAGGAAACCATTTTCGGGACGTCAGTTAGAATCGCCTCTGGAATCTCACTGATGGAAAGCACCAACCAGGGCCGCCGGTTCGAAGTGCTATTCGACCACGCCGAACCGAGCCTCATTGCCGATGGCGCTTACGCGCCCTACGGCAACTTCGGTTTCCCGCCTCCGCCTACCGACCGGCCGTGGATCTACAGCAACTTCGTGCAGTCGCTCGACGGCATCACCACGCTGCTGGGAAAGCATGCTTCCGGGGGCGAGATCTCGCAGTCGCCCGAGGACCGCTGGCTGATGGACCTGCTGCGCGCGCACGCCGACGGACTGCTGATGGGGATGAACACCCTGCTTGAGGAACAGCGCATCCGCGGTCCGCAGAGCCGGGGCATCGTCTTCCAGGTCGCCGACCCAACGCTGCGGGCGCTGCGTGATCGCCTGGGTAAATGCCGCGAACGCAACATCTTTGTGACGCGCGCGGTTGACCTCGATCTCTCGCGGCACAAAGTCTTCGATGGCGACGTGGTGGACGCCGCGATCCTTACTTCTCCGTCTGGCGCTGAACGATTGCGCGCCCAAGGCTCGCATCATCCGCATGTCGCGATCCTTGCCGCCGGCGAAGGTGAAAGCTTTGACTTGCCACGCGCCATCGGCAAGCTACGCGAGGAACTCGGCGTGAAGTATCTGCTGTGCGAGGGAGGACCAACTCTCTACGGCAGTCTGGCGCGTGCCGATCTGGTGGACGAAAAGTTCATGACGGTCTCGCCCATCGAAGTGGGACAAATGGTTCCCGCCGAGCAAGAGCGCAGCGCCAGCGAGCAAGCCACTCCGGTTTTGCTACGGCCAACGGTCTTCGGCGGGCCGGGATACACAAGAGAGAACTTGACGCACTGGACCTGGCTGAGCTGCCGCAAGGCCGGCGATCATCAGTTCAGTCGGTACCGAAGGAAAGGCAGGGGCTAGGGGCTAGGGGCTAGGGATCAGGGGTTAGGGGTTAGGGGTCAGGGGTCAGGGGCTAGGTGGAAGCCCCCTGCTTTAGCAGGGGGGAGCTGGACTTTAGTCCAGCGGAAAAGGCGGCGATTCCGAAATGGGCTTTAGAGCGTGTGTGAGAACTCAATTTTTACGCAACCCCTTGTGCGGCCTCAAATTGGTAAACACAATACGTTGCGGAAATTCCTAGTTCTCACACACCCTCTTTAGCCCCGGCGTTTTTCTATCCCCGGCGCTAAAGCGCGTGATTAAAGCCGGACTTTTCCGGAGCGCTGAAGGGCTCCTCCCCCGATGTACAATCCGGCACAGATGCGCAAACTCCGCATTCTACTGGCCGAGGTTATCGGCCTCGGGCTGCTCATAGGCTGGCTCATGTGGAAATATCCTGAGCTAGTCGATGACATCATCCCATGGGTGGCCTTACTGGTTGTATGGCACTTTACGTGGGAGTTTGTCTTAGATACTAGGGCAGTTCGCCGCGTGGCGATTTCGGTTCAGAGGCAATTGGCTCCTATGCTTGCATGGATTTTGGTTTTCTTTATCGGGGGAACAATATCGTGTCTGTACTGGGCTGGAATCAACAAATCGTTATCGCGGTTGGCGTCCGTGGGAGCCCAGAGGGTGGAAGGTAAGAAATCAAGAATACAACAGCAGAGTCCCGCCCGGAAGATTGCGCCAGAGGATGAAGCGGGGCTTGGGCCCGAATCCGGGATGACGGACAGCATAAGCACGATGGTTTCTCCGGCGACTCCAAAGGGTGGAGCAATGATCGGCGATTTCCAGACGAGCGGAAGGGGCGAGTATGAGGTTGATACTTTCCATGTAGCCCCCGAGGAACTGTCATTCACGCCGCCCGGTACAGTCCTGCAGCGCGACAAATTGCCAGCCAAGGTGCTCGTTAGCGAACACAACCTAACCATTCTTAGATTCACTGATAATGGATTCGTCGTTGACGATAACGGGTGGCGCAACCTGCGAATTCGGGTAGCTCATTAAGTCGGCAAAGACCGCACCGCCAGCGCCAGCAATAAAGGCCGAAGTACACGGAGCACCAGCGCCCGCCGCCAAGTCACAACCACCAAAGGAGCCGACGCAACAACCAATATTGGCGCATATCAGAATTGCAAGCCAGCAAACCGTTGTATCCACCAAGACAGAGCTCCCATATGCCCTAGAGGTCATCGTACAGACCGACCAAACAATTCAGCCAGTGGCCTTTGTTTTTGAATGTGACGGCGAGATTGGCGATGGCCGAGGGGGGCTAATCTCTGGTGGCGCTTATCTGCAAACAGGCATGGGGATAGTTACGGACCACCCGAATTGGTTCCTTCTCAAATGGTCGTATCCGCCTTTTACGCCGGGAAATCCGACAAAGCTAACGCTGTTTTCAAAAACTCTGATTCGGGTGACGAAGTTGGAGCAGATCGACTACACATGGCCATAGGCTATGCCGCTACAAGTTGCTTGTACTCAAGGTGCTCGGCTTGGAGAAGGTAGGCTTGCACATGCCTTGCACTATCCTTGTGTCAGATGCACAATCCTGACTAAGGTCGTGCCCTGCTACGCTTCGACTTCCTACTTCGCCCTCTCCAGCAATTCCGCGGCGCGGTTGATGGCCTCCGTCAGCAACTGTAACTGCTGCTGCATCGTCGTCAGGTCTTTCTTGTCGATGGCCTCATTCACCCCGGGAATGACCACAGCCGCATATCCGGTGTATTCGCCAGGCGCATAGATCGCATGCTTGTACCACGGTCGGTCGGGTAAGCCAGGGATGAGAAACGCTCGCTCGGTATTGCGCAGAATCAGGTTCAGGCCTCCGGGATCTCCCAGCGTGGCGTTCTGCAGTTGCAACACGCCGGCCCCGGCCTTCTCCAAGCGTGCCGCCACTTTCGAAGCATCGGCGAACAACGGCGCTTGTTCGCCGAAGGCCTTCTTTGCCTTCGGCTCGGCAGCCTTCAAGTACTCGCCGATCTCTTTGCCGTAGTCCTGATAATTGAAGGGCAGAACGTCGGCGGAAGCCATGCGCATGGCTTCCAGTCCGTAGACGCGCGCCATCTCCTGCTCATAGACGAATGTGGGGTCGGCAAATTTGGTGAACCAGGCGAAGTTGTCGAACGCCGAGTGATAGACGCCATAAGGGCCGCGCGATCCAATGTCGGCGGAAGGCACGCCCAAGTGCTGCAGGAAGGCGGTGTAGTCGGAACCGCTGCCGAGATTGCCGACACGAACATCGGGCTGGACCGTGGCTGGCGGTTCGCCAGCCGGAGCACCTGAGGACTCAGGCTCTGGCGGCTTGGCGCGCTCTTGCTCTTTCTTCTCGGCCGCGGCTTTCCACTGGTCGTAAACGCTGCCGCCCTTCGGACTGGGTACTGACTTGGCAACATCGCGCAGGTACTGCTTCAAGCTTGGCACCGACGAAGCGCCAAAGTCGGGCCCGGAAACTGCGGCGTCCATATTGAAGTAGGCGACGGCGCGGCTGAGTTCCTTAGGGTGCTGCTCGGCAAACTCGGTCGAGCCCATCAGGCCTTCCTCCTCCGCATCCCAACTAGCGAAAACGATGGTGCGCTTGGGCCGCCATCCGGTCTTGAGCAACTGTCCCACGCCGTGCACCGCTTCCAGTTGTGCGGCGGTGCCGCTGTTCGGGTCCACCGCGCCATACACCCAGGCATCGCGATGGTTGCCCGTGATCACCCATTCATCCGGAAGCCGCGATCCCCGCACCATGCCGATCACGTCGTAGATGGTGACGAACTGATAGTTCTGCTTCAGCGCCATGTGCACCTTCACCGGCCCTGGCCCGACGTGATAGGTAAAGGGCAACGCACCTTGCCACTCGCGCGGCGACTCCGGTCCACCGAGATTGGCCATGATGGGAGTGGCGTCGGCGTAGGAGAGCGGTGTAGTTGGAATCTTCGGCATATCCGTGGCGAGCTCGGGCGCGATGCGCTTGCTGTCGGGCAGATCGGGCACGGAGGCAATCCCCGGGGTGGTGGGATCGCCGGGATAGCGGAACAGGTATTGGATGGAACCGCGCTGCACCCCGGTGTCGGGTCGCCATGGTCCCTTGGGATACTTGTCGCCCTTGAAGTAGCCGTCATCCCACGGATCGGAGTAGATGATGACGCCTGCCGCTCCGTATTGCTGCGCAACAAACGCTTTCACGCCGCGAAAGTTCTCGCCGTAGCGGACGATGACGATCTTGCCCTTCACGTCAACGCCCATCTCCTGCAGCTTCTTGAAGTCTTCAAGACGGCCATAGTTGGCGTACACCACGTCGGCGGTCACGTCGCCCGACGGCGAGAATTCGTTGAAGGCGGGCAGAATGCGCGGATCGTCCTGATAGGGATCGCCGCTGACCCGCTCGGGCGAAGGACCGGTCATGGCGACACCCTTGGGCGCAACCACCTCGACCTTGATGTCGAGAGGCAGGTTCATCCAGACCTTGTACTGCTGAATGTAGGCATCGAGCCCGGCTGCCTTGTATTTGTCCAGGACGTACTCGGCCGTCTTCAGGTCCTCCGGCGATCCGGCGACGTGGGGCGCGGCGGTCAGGAATTGCAGATGCTCCTTGGCCAACTGCGAGTCAGGTACAGCCAGAAAGGTCTTCTCCGCTTTCAACTCCGGGCCGGGATCGCGAAACCCAAATATTTTTGTCGGCGGGGTGAATGGCTCAGCCTGAGATTTCTGCTGACTGAGAACCAGCGGTGAACAGAAGAAAGCGCAACCGAGCACAGCAACAAAGAAACGGATCAAAGCGATACCCTCGGGAAAACTGTGGCGAGCTTATTCCGAGCACCGCCGCAAGGAATAGCAGCTTACATCATCGGGAACGTGTCGCGAAGGCGCTGATCGGAAATTGCCGCCCACAATGCACGCCTGAAAGTCTGCAGAACAAGTCGAAGAAGCGTTGCGCTGCAGGACTGCTGGCCGCAGAAGCGTAGTGCTCCTGTGCCGAAGCCGATTTAGCGGTGGAGCGCTCACCAGGAATTCTTCCCCAGTGCGCCCGTACCCGGCAATGATGAGCGGCCTAGGACGAATTCACGGCTTATGAGAAGAACAAAAGGGTTACTATGGTGCGGTATCCAATCCAGTTTGATACCAGTGCCAGACCTCGTGGTGTCCTGAGGACACTCGCACTGAGCTTGCTCATTTCTTGCTGCTATGCCCTTTAACGCCATTCTACGAGCAAATCGGCAATGACCTCTCTCCGCTCCAATTCCTGGGCGAAGCCAGCGATTCGTATCGCTGCAGCCGGATTTGGGGCCGCAGTGGCCGGACCTCTGGGCGGCGCGGTCGGAGGATGGCTTGGAGATGCCCTGGGTGGGTTTGCTGCCGACCTTGTCGAAAAATATGCAGAGAAGTTTGGAGATAAGGCCGCTGAAAAGCTGCTTGACCTCGGCGCTGATTCGCTTGTCGAAAAGCTGAAAGAATCCGCGCCGAATCTGGAGAGCGCCTATCGCGACGCCCTCCGCCTGAGCCTGGCGGAAGTTCATTCACACTTCAGTGGCGGGTTTGACGATTGGTTCGCCAACTGGAATTTCTGCCTGGCGGCGTCTGTGCCGTTGGATCTTCTCCCCATCCATGCAGATCAACTTGTGCCGGAAAAACTCGATGACCTCTTCCGTCTTACCCTTGAGCGTCTCGACGCCCAGGGTGCGGCAATGCGCCAGAAGAGTCTATCCCTCATGCTGGAGTGCCGCGTCCTGCCGACGGCGCTTCTTTCCGAACTCAACAGCCAACTGCCGGAGTGTCTGGCGGAAAACTTCCGCGCCATCATAGTCAAACCCGAATATGAGGAGGGTTGGAAGCAGGCGCAGTTGATTTTTCAGGGCTACGCCAATGCCGCGCTGGGACGCATTGACGAAGCAACGCAGAAAATCGATCGCAAGACGGATGTCCTGCCCCAGATGGCTGAAGATACGGCTGCAACTCGCAAGATGTTGGAGCGCTCCTTCGACATTGCCGTGCAGGAAGGGCGAGTCACGGAACGGCAACTGGAGGAAAAGAATGCCGACATTGCCCGGCTTACGGAAGAGCTGCGCAAACTTCAGGAGCAACTTGCTACCCGCGCATCCGAACCCGCTGAGGCCAGGCTGTCCGATTTACTCGCTGCCGGCAACCTCGCCGGTGCGCTTCGTCTGAAGACCCAACAGGTGGAAACACGGAGAAGCGAGGCCGAGAAGTTACCGCGCGATCTCTTCGAACTGGGGACGATCCACGAGCTTCGATTCGACTGGCCTAGTGCGTTCGCGGCCCATCGCGAAGCCTGGCGGCTTGAACGCAACCCGGAATACGGCTTCAAGTATGCTTACACCGCACAACGTCAGAATCGGTTTTCGGAAGCCATCGGCGTGTATGAGGTTCTCCGCAGGATGTACACGAATCCCGCCGACGTCGCTGGGACGCTGAACAACCTGGCGATTCTTTACCGCGCCACGCAGCGGATGAAGGAAGCGGAGGAAGCCTACCGCGAGGCGCTCTCCATATACGTCGCGAGCTGGCGCAAGCCAATCCCGAGGCCTACCTCCCCTATGTTGCCATGACGCTGAACAACCTGGCGCTGCTTTACCGCGCCACGCAGCGGATGAAGCA
>PLQW01000187.1:182-21211 GCA_003160215.1 Acidobacteriaceae bacterium | reverse complement strand
ATGCACCCGCGAAACGGGCTTCTAGGAGATCAGAGCGCGAGCGCAATTCAGTAGCAGCACACTTCCTCGAAGCAGACTTCTGGACAGCTGGCGGGGCCAGCCTCCGGTGTGGGTCGCTATTCAACGGGCCCATGAGTGGCACGCCGAACCGCATCGGGCCGATGACTTCCGTTTTGCTCGTGACTCGGGCGAACCTGCCTTAAGCGTCTGCGCGATTTGGTGAGGGGAACCCGACAGCCAACAGGACTTGAACGAATCGATGACGGGCTTCCGAAACACAAGTGTTTGATTACAATGGGACGACCAATTGACCGCAAATCACTTCCAGCACGATGCAGTGCAGCTCGCAACCGGAGATTAGATCAATGACATTACCATCATTCCGCTACCGTCTTGAGCAGCAGCCTCCGGATATTTATGCGCGCCCCGATACGAATATGCCAGACCATCGTGGGTTTTTCTAAAGGTTGGATTGTCCGTAATGACTTTCAACGAGAACGCGGAAACTTGTACGTGCAAATCGGGTTTTAGGCTCATAGTCAGATTGACACTCGATTTGCAATGAAGTAACCGTGATGCGGACATTGCGAAAACTCGGACATCTTGGGATGACGATGTTAGCGTCGAACGCGCCGTTCACTGCGGCCACGGCATGCGTGGCAGCCTTACTCATGCAAAGAGTGTCCAGGAGCGTTGGATGATGAAGAAAAACTTTGTACCCGCAGCCGTGATCTTCGCGGTGCTTGCGGCCAGTACTGCGGTTTACGCGCAGATGGGTCCGGACCAGAGCGGCGGCCAGATGGGTCACGGCCCGGGGCAGCCAATGAGCGCAGATCAGCGGCTGCAGCGCATGACAAAGCAGTTAAACTTAAGCGATGCACAGCAGCAACAGATCAAGCCCATCCTGGAGAACGAAGCGAAGCAGATGCAGGCCCTGCATGAGGATTCCTCACTTTCACAGGCGGACCGCATGAGCAAGATGCAGCAGATCCGGCAGGGCACGTCGAACCAGATCAAGCCAATCTTGAATGCCGATCAGCAACAAAAGTATGAGGAGATGAGGAGCCACCAGGGCCACGGCCACGGTGGACCGGGCCAGAATCCGCCGCCAGGGCAAGGTCCGCCTCAGCAATAAGTTTGCCCTAGACAAAAAGTTTGCCTAGACAAAGCAGCCGACTGGTGGGCGTTAGACTGTGTACACCGGGAGGCGGCTGGAGATGCATCAGGCAAAGAATCGCGCGCACGCCTCCGGCGGTTGTGTGCGCGACTTCTCGATTTCGGCTCCCCCGCGGCGCCGGCGAGTGAACTTGTCAAGAAGCGGGGCACGAATAAGTACCGCTAGGCCATTTTTCATCCCAAATCTGCAAGAGAGAAAACCTCGGATGCGCCGTAGCGTGTCTGTAATTGTCACGCTGTTCGTGTTGTTTCCGCTGGCCATCCTGGCACAACACGCAGGTCGGCACGGCGCCTCCACAGGCACCAGCGGCGGGACATCTGCACCAGCGGAAGATTCAGACGTGGCGACCTTCAAGCACGCCATCGCTGTACAAGCCACAGAGGAACAGATCGGGCAGTTTCGCCTGATGATCAAGAGCACCGAAGCCGCGCGGCAGCAGGCGCACGATCTTCAGCACCTGGGCTCAAACGCAAGTGATTCAGAGAGCTTAACCAGCAAAGCGACCGGCTCACATGATTCCGTTGAGGAAGCTCAGCGCGAAAATCGAACCTTTCGGCAATCACTTTCGGACTCACAGGGAGCCGGATTGAAGAATCTGACTAGGAAGTTGACCAAATCTGACTCTGCTGTCAGCAAGGAGGCCAAAGCTATCTCGAAGCAACTGGAGCAGAGGACGCTTAACTCGGGTCGGCTGGTAAGCGCCGCTGCGAATCTTGAAAAAGCACTTGCGCTATTTCAGTCCGACCAGCTCAATCTCGGGAAGGAGATGGGCATCCAGTCTCATTGAATCTCATTTCTGACGTGACCGATGCTCAGCACGCCCACACCTGCCTTGGTACTTTTCTTGCGGAACCTCTCATCCGATTTCTGTGAATATATATTTTGAGTAGAAAGTTACCGCCAGATCTCGGCGCAGCGCCCAGACAGGCGAATCGGGCGCTGACCGGGTAGGGACTATTTCCGTCGAAGGGCGTCACTCAACATAGTAAGAACGCTCATGCCGCTCCTTGTCATTTCGTTCACGGCTAGCGGGAAGTTTGTCGTGGTCAGGAAAACTGCTCTTTTGTTGGCTGCGGCCGTCGTCTTACTCTGCTGCCGTTTTTCCTGGGGCCAGACATCGGCTCCGACCGCCCAGGTTCGGACCCTTCAAGGCGTGGTGAAATCCGGTAAAACCCCTGTCCCTGGAGCACGGTAAGCGCGCTCAATTCCGGCACCGGGCAAAAGGTCGTGGGCTGGACCCAGCCCGATGGCAGCTACAAACTCACGTTGCCCGGCGATGGCGAATATGTGGTTCGGGCCCAGATGGCGGCATTCGCAACGGCCGTGTCGCACGTGACAGTGGGTCCTTCGAACCAGAATCCGCACGTCGACCTCGAGATCGTTCTGCTCTCGCGCTCCGAGTCCGGTCAAGGCAACACGCAGGCCAGAACGGCGGGCAGGGGAACGGGCAACCGCGGATTCCAGTCTTTGTCGGTGCTGCAAGGTGAAGCGGGGGGAGATCAGGGCGCGAATGTCGACTCTGTGGCGCCTGCAGGCATGCCGGTTCCGGGTGTGCCGCCGACTATCGCGACAGAATCGGTTGCAGTTTCTGGTTCGAACGCGCCGGGTTTCGCCGGAATGAGTGCGGACGAGTTGCGCTCCCGTTACCAGCAGGATGGCCAGCCCGCAGGCGTGTCCAGCGCGGCGGGTGGACCAATGGGCGGCGGATTCGGCGGGCCGGGAGGCCGGGGTGGCGGAGGCGGTCCTATCAGGATAGGCGGGCGCGGCTCCAACATGAACCAGCCGCACGGCACGGTTTACTATTCCGCCAATGACGCCGCACTGAATGCCGCGCCGTTTTCGCTGACCGGTCAGCCAACCACCAATCCTGCTTATCTTCAGCAGCGGTTTGGAGCGGCCATCGGCGGGCCGCTGATCATTCCTCACATCTACAACGGCGCCTCGAAAACCTTCTTCTTCATGCATTACAACGGCACCCTGGGCGACACTCCATACAGCTTCTTCTCAACCGTGCCCACCCTGCTGGAGCGCAGCGGTAATTTTTCGCAGACCATGGTGAACGGCGAGCCAGTGCAGATCTTCAATCCGGCAACCGGGCTTCCGTTTGCCAACGCCACGATTCCTCAAAGCATGATCAACTCCGCGTCCCAGGGCTTGCTCGCATACATTCCAATGCCCAACCTGCCGGGCCAGTTCCAGAACTTCCGTTACATCACCGCGGCGAAGAGTGACAGCAACGACCTCAACCTTCGCCTGAATCAGGCGCTGGGCGGATCATCCGTGGGGCCCGGCCGCGGCCGCAATCGTGGCCCGCAGAACAATCTGAACATCGGCTTTCACTATCACGAGTCGGACCAGACGCTGACCAACCCTTATCCTAGCGTTGGCGGAACGACCATCACTCATGGCTACGATGTGTCCGTCGGTTACGTTCGCAGTTTCGGCCGGCTCATCAACACTTTCCGCGTTGAATACAACCGCAGCACCATCCAGACCAATAACCTGTACGCCTTCAATACCAACATCACCGGCCTGCTGGGCATCACCGGAGTTTCGCAGAATCCGTTCGACTGGGGCCTGCCCAATCTTTCGTTCTCCCACTTTGGAAGTCTCCAGGACACAAACCCCGTCTCTGGTCGCAATCAGACCCTGTCGTTCACGGACCAGATGATCTACACCCATAAGAAGCACACCATGCGATGGGGTGGAGATTTCCGGCGCATTCAAATCAATACGGAAACCTCCAGCAACCCTCGCGGGAGCTTTGTCTTTACCGGACTGAACACTTCGGAGTTTTTCGGCGGCTCACCGATCGCGGGGACCGGCTTCGACTTCGCCGACTTCCTGCTGGGTCTGCCGCAACAAACGTCGGTGCAATACGGCGGCAGCGCGCACGGCTACCACTTCCGCGGCAACTCCTGGGACCTATACGCGCAGGACGAATGGCGCTTCCGCAGCAATCTGACTTTCAACATCGGCCTGCGATACGAGTATGTTTCGCCTTTCAGCGAGATCGACAATAGGATGGTCAACTTGAACATTGCGCCAGGCCTTGCCGCGGTAGCTCCGGTGTTGCCTGGTCAGGTCGGCCCACTAACGGGAACGCCTTACCCGATTACGCTGGTCAATCCCGACCGCAACAATTTCGCGCCGCGCGTGGGCATCGCCTGGAAGGCCTTTAAGAACACCGTTGTGCGCGCCGGTTATGGCATCAATTACAACACTACCGCCTACGCAAATATTGCCCAGGACATGGCGTTCCAGCCGCCGTTTTCCATCACGCAGACCAACTTGGAGTCGGAAACTACACACTTGACCCTGCAAAACGGATTTCCGACTCCGCCACCGAATACCGTCACCAACAACTACGCGATCAATGTGAATTATCCACTTGGTTACGTGCAGATCTGGAACCTCGACATCCAACAGACCATCACGCCGACCCTGGTATTGAACCTTGATTACACCGGGACCAAGGGAACGCATCTTGATCTGCTGGATGCACCCAACCGAACTCCTGTAGGACTCCTCAACCCTACCGTGCCGGCGTTCTATTATGAAGACTCGGTTGCGGACTCAAACGCGAATGCGGGCACTGTGCGGATACGCAAGCGACTGGGGCACGGCATCTCTCTCGGGGGGACCTATACATGGTCGAAGTCACTGGACAATGCCTCGACCATCGGCACGGGATCGGCTTTGGTCAGCCCGAACGGTACCATCAGCGGGCAGACGGTGGTGGCACAGAACCCGTTCAACCTGAAGGCCGAATATGGACTCTCCAGCTTTAACCAATCGCAAAAATTCACTGCCGACTACTTGTGGGAACTGCCCTTCGGTCACGAGAAGCGCTGGCTGACAGGCCCCAGCATCGCGCGCGATGTGTTTGGCGACTGGCAATGGAGCGGCGACTGGACCATCGCCTCGGGGTTTCCCTTCACGCCCCGCATCCTTGGGTCTTTCACCGATGTGAACAGCGGCGTGAACGGGACATTGCGCGCGAATGTAACCGGCGAGCCGGTCAGCCTGCCAAATCCCAGCATCGCGGAGTGGTTCAACACCGAGGCCTTTGTCGCTCCACCGCCGGGGCAATACGGCGATGCCCGACGCAATAGCATCATCGGTCCGGGCGAGGTGGTATTCGACATGGCAATGACTAAAGTTTTCCCGCTGAAAGAGTCACGCATGTTTGAAGTGCGTATGTCGGCGACGAATGTTTTCAACCACCCGGTCTATACCAGCATCGACACAGTTGTGAACTCGCCTACGTTTGGACGAGTCACAGCGGTGGGCGCCATGCGATCAGTACTGATGACGGTGAGATTCAGGTTCTAGAAACCCTATGTTGAGAAGTCCCAAACTCGTTGTGCAGAAACTGATGGCGCTGGGCGTCGCCGGCGCGTTGCTGTTTCCCGATCTGGCGCTTGCTCAGCAGGCGGGGGGGTACACGTTCAAAGCGCAATCGGAACTGGTGCTGGTGGATATTTCCGTCCGCGACAAGAATGGAAACCTGGTTCGTGACCTGAAGGCGGAGGACTTCACCGTTCTCGAGGACAACAAGCCACAGAAGGTGTCCAGCTTCGACATTGAGAACATGGAGAACACGCCTGCCCTGGCGAACCAGCAGGTGAACCTGTTGAGTTCCACGCCGAAGAAGGCGCATGCCACCGCTGAGAATCCGAATACCGCACCCTCGGTTGAAGAGCAGGCCATCAAGGACCGGCGGCTTATCATCCTGTTCTTCGATTTGTCGGCCATGCAACCCGACGAGATTGAGCGCTCTGCCCAGGCAGCGCAGAACTACCTCGATAAACAGATGGAACCCGCCGATCTGGTGTCGGTGGTGTCGCTCGCCAGCACCATCACAGTGAATCAGGACTTCACTTCTGATCGCGCACAGCTCAAGAAGGTTCTGGAGGCCTTCAACCTCGGCGCCGGCGCAGGCTTCGAGGAGGGCAGCACGGGCACGACCGAAGGAACTGCCGACAATGCTAATTCCTTCACCGTGGACGACACGGAGTACAACATCTTCAACACCGATCGCCGATTGCAGGCGCTGCGGACCATCGCGCAGCAGGTGGCCAGCGTTCCGCAAAAGAAGGCGCTCATCTACTTCTCCAGCGGAATGGACCGCACCGGGATCGAGAATGAGTCGGAGTTGCGGGCTGCCACCAACGCTGCCGTGCTGGCGAACATGGCCATTTACACGATGGACATTCGCGGTTTGCAGGCGCTGCCGGCGGGCGGGGAAGCGCAGAATGCCAGCCTGCGCGGCATATCGCCATACTCCGGACAATCACAACTAAACGCTCTGAATTCCAACTTCACCACCCAGGAGACGCTGGTCGCACTCTCCGCCGATACCGGTGGCCGCGCCTATCTCGACTCCAACGATTTCAGCCGGGTTTTTCGTGGCGTGCAGCAGGACACCGCCATGTACTACCTGCTGGGCTACCACAGCACCAATACGGCGCGTGATGGAAAATTCCGGCGCATCACGGTGCGGGTCAACCGGCCTGGGGTAAAGCTGGAGTATCGCAAGGGTTACTACGCGGCAGCCGATTTCAAGCACTCGAACAAGGAAGAGCGTGAGCGCCAGCTTCAAGAGGAGCTGGCGTCCGACCTGCCCAGCACCGATCTTCCGCTCTATCTTGCGACCGGGTACTTCCGGCTCGCCGACAACAGGTACTATGTGCCGGTTTCGCTCATCGTTCCGGGTTCCGAGATTCCATTCAGCCGGGATCGCGATCAGGACAAGGCAACCCTGGATGTGCTCGGACTGGTGACGGATGAGAAGAAGGTTCCTGCGGGCGCTATCCGTGACACCGTGAAACTCGCGGTCAATACGTCGAATGAAGTGCAGCGCAAGAACGTCCAATACGACAACGGCCTGGTCCTGCCACCGGGGAAATATCATCTGAAGATCGTTGTACGCGAAAACCAGAGCGGGCGCATGGGAGCATTTGAGACTGACTTTACGGTTCCCGATCTCAAGTCCACGCCGCTGAAGATGAGTTCGATCGTAATGGCCAGCCAGGTGCAGCCCGCCGGCAAGCACGATCCAAATGATCCGCTGATTCGTAACGGTTCGGAAATTGTGCCGAGCGTGACGCGCGTGTTCTCCAGCGGGCAGCACCTGTATTTCTATTACGAAGTCTACGACCCGGCGCACAGCGCAAACGCTCCAGCTGCAACTGCGAGTGGCCGGAACGGAACGCCCGACAACCACGCCAACGTTGATGTGAAAAACGCGGTGCGGCTGCTGAGTAACGTTTCTTTCTTCAAGGGCGACGTAAAGGCTTACGAGACGTCGCTGACCGAGGTTCAAGAAATTAGCGTTCCCAACCGGCATGCGGCCGTCTTTCAGCTGGAGGTGCCGCTCTCAGAGTTGAAGCCAGGTTTCTATACCTGCCAAGTCAACGTCATCGACGATGCAGCCGGGCATTTCGTCTTTCCGCGAGTGGCGATGTTGCTGCGGCAATAGAACCAAGAGGGGTGCAGTTCGCCCCTCTTGGATGTGTTGCAACTTTCGAGGTTGCTGGCTGGTGACGTGAAAGAATCGCGAAATGATAGCCCGACCCGCGATCTTCAAATGGCGGCAGACCGAACCCGGCTTCATAGTGCAGCGATGCTAGCTGACAGTCTAGCGGGTGAGAATCCCGCCCGTGGAACTTGCCCAGTTGCCACGGTAGTCATATCCGGCGACGGAGCGGGTGACCAATCCGTCGGAAGCCTGGAAGTAAAAGTCCCGGTTGGCAGGGCATAGAGCCTAGTCAGATCCGCCAAGGAGGGCGAGCAAATCGACAAGTCGTAGCAGATGCGAATCGTAGTCCAGCCCCGAAATGGGTTCCCCCACGGGAAGCGGATGGTGGGGATCTGGGAAGTGCCGAAGCCGTTATGAGGGGACGAAGGCCAGCGTTGTCGGCGAAGGAACTGGGTGCGTGCAACCGATGAACTTCCCGGGGTCGAAGAGGGCGACGTGTCGATAAAGACTGTACAGCGAAAGCACGGAACCACTCGTGGGTCGCCTAGGCGGGACACGCACAGCGAAGGCATCTCGTATAAGCCGCAAAGCGGTGAAATCGAGATGTGCCGGCGAGTGGGGCGGATGGGGTCGATTAAGTGTTGATGGACCGGGACAGAATAACCCGGACCGGAGCGAGGACCCCTGGGGGAGAGCGGGCTAGCCTGCTCGAATGGCGGTGCTTGAGCGCACAACGTCTCCGACACAGAGCGGAGATCGCTACGTTGAAAGCGGCGAGCACGAAGGAAGGATGCAAACCATGAGGGCGCGACAATAGGGCGTCATTCGTGGGAAGGCCCTTTTGACAAGCCAACCTTGAAGCCGTACTGGGGAAAACCCGCCGTACGGAATTTTAGGGGGGACGATGGAAACGTCGGCATCATACGAAGCCCGGTCCGCGCCATCGCCCTACCCGACCTTTGTGCGGTCCGGTGGTATCTTCGCTACTCTCTTTCGCTGCGCGATGTTGAGGAGCTGCTGGAGGAGCGTGGCCTCAATGTCGATCACACAACGGTCTGGCGCTGGGTGCAGTATTACGGCCCTGAGTTGGAGCAGCGACTGCGACAGCATCTCAAGCCGACAAACAAGTCTTGGCGAGTGGACGAAACCTACGTTCGCGTGAAGGGTCGGTGGTGCTACTTGTACCGGGCCATCGATTCCAGGGGAGCCACCATCGATTTCCTGCTGTCAGCGTTTCGCGACGCCGATGCTGCCAAGCGCCTGTTTCGCAAGGCACTCAGCGATCGATCCCATCCCCAGCCTCGAGTGATCAACACCGACCTGGCACCGATTTACAGCTCTGCGATCCCCGACACTAAAAAGGAAGGGTCGCTGCGCACCCGCTGTCGACACCGACCTGTGCAGTACTTGAACAACATTCTGGAACAGGATCATCGAGCCATCAAACGTCGAGTGAACGCCAAACAGGGCTTCCGAGAATTCCAGGCGGCTCGGCGAACGATTCAAGGCTCCGAAGCAGTCCACATGATCCGGAAGGGGCAAGTTCGATGGGTGGCAGGAGATGATCTTCTTCGACAGATTCAGTTCATCGACAGCCTTTTCGATTTGGCAGCCTAAGAACGCACGACAGACGCTCGGCGACAAACTTGTCTGCATTTGAAACTTGCAACACTACCGTTTTTACCGTCTCTGGCTGACGCTGTCCCCGGAAGACACGAGAAGCGCCCGTTGATCGGTCCTGTTGAGTCCCGCGTCCATGTGTACAATGCGCATACGGGGCGGTAGCTATGGCGATTCAATTTCGGTGCAAGAGTCTGTTGTCGCGTTTCCAAAACCCCGGCGATGAGGCGTACTCAGAGCGCAAGCTCCAAGTTCGCTTCGACCCGCTGCTCGGTACCTCAGCCCGAATCGCTGAAGGCGTGAAGTTGCAAACGAGCGCTGACGCCGCGCTGGTCTCATTTCGGGCGCCGGACCCGAATTGCCCTTTCTGTGCCGAACGCATCGACAAAGTAACACCTCGCATCGCCAAGGAAATCACGCCGACCGGACGCATTCGGGTTGGCGATACCGTGCTGTTTCCTAACCTGGTGCCGTACTCGAGATACGCCGCGGTCGCTGTGTTCACAACACGGCATTGGTTGGACATTCGCGATTTCACCCCCGCCCTGATCGTCGATAACCTGGCTGCCTCACTCGATTACATACGCGCGGTCACGAAGGTCGATGCGGATGCGCGGTTCTGCGCTTACAACATCAATTATCTTTATCCTTCCGGAGGTTCTCTTCCCCATCCGCATAGCCAAGTGTACGTCGATCCATTTCCGACATCGATGATGCGGATGCAGCATGCGTCGGTTACGGCCTACTGGCACGCGAACGGGCGTTGTTTCTGGAACGATCTTGTGTCGGAAGAGACGGAACGCGCGGAACGCACGATCTCCCGTGACGGACCAATCGTCTGGATGACACCTTTCGCACCCATCGGATTCAACGAGGTCCGTGCCGTCCTGTGCGAACGTGCAACAATCCTCGACCTTTCATCCGCCGACGTTCAGATGCTCGCTTCGGGCATCAGCCGAGTACTCGCGTGGTATGACTCGATCGGGTACAACAGCTTCAATCTGGCGCTGTATTCCGGTGAGTTGGGCAATGACAGTGCAGATCGCGTGAACTTGACAATGGTCACACGGACGGCCATGACGCCGTTCTATCGCAGCGACTCGATGTATCTAGAGCGCCTTCATTGGGAAGCGGCTCTCGATCGCACCCCGGAGGATGTAGCTGCTGACGTCCGGGAATACTTCCGCAGCGCGAGAGGCGCCTAACCTGGCGGCCATTTCATGTCGCGGCCTCCAAGCACGTGAATATGCAGATGGAAGACGGCCTGGCCAGCACGTGGTCCGACGTTGCAAACGGTACGTAGAGTGTCCTCGATCTTCCGCTCGTGTGCAATCCGAGCCGCGACCAGGTAACAGTAGCCGATGAGTTCAGCATCGCTTGGCTCCGCATTCTGCAAACCGGAAATGTGCTTCTTGGGAATGACTAGCACATGCGTGGGAGCCTGCGGATCAATGTCTTCGAACGCGTAAGTGCGGTCGTCTTCAAATACTTTCTTCGACGGAACCTTGCCTTCGACGATGTTACAGAACAGACAGTCAGGCATGAGCGCCTCCCATACGCGAACGGTCGCCACAGGTTACGATACCCGCCAAGTCTAAACCCGTTTGAACGCGCGCGACAGGATTCTGCCGAGAAATGACACGCAAACCCAACAGGGACGCAATCTTCGGCACGAGTCCATGTTGACAGCCGGGTTGCCGGCGTTCAGATGGCACAGTGGCGGATGGATTGTTTGGGGGATTGTTATAGGAGCATGTTTGTACTTCTTCGCCGCGGCTCGGCACCAGAAATTTGTGAAGAAAACAGAACTCCGGAAAAGTGATCGAACCAACTTGACTTCGCCATCCACGCGAGTTATTAATGAACCCTAGCAAAGGGTGAAGGAGTTCACCCCAACCGCTGTCCTACGTAGTTCCGGGACAGATGATGACTCCTGACGAGGAAAACTTGTCGCGGAGCCATGTCCCCGGCGAGTTCCCTGCAACAATCTAGGAGTAACCTTCGATGGAGAACGTGTGGGTTCTCGCAGCGCTTTGGGTTGGGCTCGCCCTGCTCGCAACTCTGCTTGCGATCTGGTTCAAGATCTCGACGGCACTGACTGAGATCGTCGTAGGCACCGTCGCCCAGCTTATCATCGGGGCCTTCATCGTCCAGAGCGGCTTGGGCGCCAAAACCGGCTGGATCGGTTTCCTCGCCGGCACCGGAGCAATCGTCCTGACGTTTCTCGCCGGTGCGGAACTCGACCCAGCCATTTTCCGGACCAAGTGGAAAGAGGCGGTTGGCGTGGGCCTGGTCGGATTTTTCGGACCGTTCATCGGCTGCACGCTCATCGCATACTACGTTTTGCACTGGAGTTGGCGGGCCAGCGAATTGGCCGGAGTGGCCCTCAGCACCACGTCCGTGGCGGTGGTCTACGCCGTGATGCTCGAACTCGGCTTTAACAAAACCGACTTCGGCAAGGCAATTCTGGCTGCCTGTTTCGTCAACGACCTCGGGACCGTGATTGCACTCGGCCTGATCTTTTCGCCATTCACCTACAAAACACTGGTTTTCGCATTGGCCTGTGTGGGGGTATTCAGCCTGCTTCCATTCTTGACGCCTCGATTCTTTGCGAAGTATGGAGGAAGAGTCTCCGAACTGGAAGCCAAGTTCCTGCTGTTCTTTCTGTTTGCTATGGGCGGCTTGGCGGTGTGGGCAGGAAGTGAAGCTGTTCTTCCTGCTTATATGATTGGAATGGTGCTGGCCGGCACGGTTGGCAAAGACCACTCCCTGGTCCGGAGGCTACGAACGTTGACATTCGGACTTCTCACACCGTTCTACTTCATTCGTGCCGGCTCATTCGTCTCCGTTCCGGCCCTTGCCGGCGCTCCTCTCGTATTCGTGGTCCTCTTCTTCGCCAAGATGTTTTCCAAGATGGTGGGTCTGTTCCCAACGGTGAGGGCGTTTCACTATCAGCACGAGGAGGGTCTGTACTACACGCTCATGATGTCTACGGGGCTGACCTTTGGCACGATTTCGGCGCTATTTGGTCTGAACCATAATGTCATCAGTCAAGCTCAATACTCTCATCTGGTTGCGACGGTGATCGGCTCGGCTGTAATTCCGACAGTAATTGCGAATGCGTTTTTCTTACCTCGGCACCTATTGCCAAAGCCAGACCATGAACCGCATCGAGAAATCGGCGCACCCCAAGTCTCTGAAGTGTCGACACAGGCGGAGTAGGAGGACAAATGCCCTTGAACATGCAAACGCCTTATTTTCGAAAGATTTTGGTCGGCTATGACGGATCGCCGTTAGCGGAGAAAGCCGTCGACCTCGCCATTAGGTTTGGCGGCTGCGAGAAGTCGGCCATCTCTGTGCTCGCTGTCGCCAGACTTCCCGAACCGGCTACTTCGGTCGAGGTTGAGGCAGTCCTGGATGACGCCCGCGAGCACTTTGAAATCGGATTGAAGCGCGTGGTGGAGCGGGGGCAGGCGCATGGGATTGAGATCGCGACGGATATTGTTGTCGGTCATCCTGCGGAACAGCTTATCCATCGCGCCGAAACCGAGCACGTGGACCTGATCATCGTCGGGCGACGAGGCACATCCATGTTTCAGAAGATCATGCTTGGATCGGTTTCCGAAAGGGTGCTGCGATATGCCCATTGTCCGGTCTTGTTGGTGAAATAGTGGTGGACTTTCATGGCAAAAGAGTTCGGATATGAAGATTCGCTTATTCCTTCAACCAGACCCGAGGAAGTTGAACCGGTTACCGGTCTCACAGGAAGTAAAACGCGATCTCGAAACTGGTGTCGGGATCCCCTTTCCTAGCAGCTATAGAGGCGAGCACTTATGTCTGTCATAAGAAAGTTGCAAGCACTCGAAATCCTTGATTCCCGTGGAAACCCAACTGTGCAGGTGAGCGTTCACTTGGATAGCGGCGCGGTTGGAACCGCAAAGGTGCCGTCTGGCGCCTCAACTGGGAAGCGTGAAGCGGTAGAACTGCGCGATGGCGACAGCAAGCGATTCAATGGCAAGGGCGTGAAGAAAGCGGTCGGCCATGTGCTGGATGAAATCCAGAAGGCCGTTGTGGGCTTTGATGCGACCGACCAGGCAGGGCTCGATAAAAAGCTGATCCAGCTCGACGGAACTCCCAACAAAGCACGACTCGGGGCTAACGCCATTCTGGGCGTCTCGATCGCCGCCGCGAAGGCTGTGGCCAATGAGCGCGGCATCCCACTTTATCGTTATTTTTCGGACCAGCGTGAGTACGTCATTCCGGTCCCGCAGCTGAATGTCCTGAACGGCGGCAAGCACGCCGACAACAACGTGGATTTTCAGGAGTTCATGATCGTTCCGGTTGGCGCTCCGAGTTTTGCTGAGGCCCTGCGTGCCGCATCCGAGACGTTTCATGCTTTGAAGGAAGCGTTGCAAGTCAAGGGATATGCGACCAGCGTGGGTGACGAAGGCGGCTTCGCCCCCGGGCTGCGGTCCAATGAAGAGGCAATGGAGTTGCTGAACTCTGCCATCGGTAAAGCTGGTTACAAGGTTGGACAAGACATAGCGATCAACCTAGATCCTGCAGCCAGTGAGTTCTTCGACAACGGGTTTTATGTTTTCAGCAAATCAGACCACTCAAAACGTACTCCCGCCGAGATGGTCTCCTTGTGGGAGGACTGGGTCAAGAGATATCCCGAAATCTATTCACTGGAAGACGGTCTCGCCGAAGACGACTGGGAAGCTCGGCGGTTGAGATTGACAGAGCTGAAACCGTCAACAGATGAATGAGAATCACATCACGTTGAATCCGAGCCAGCGCCAGCACTTGCTGATCACGTGCAAGCACATCGATAAGCTGCTGGGGGACATCGAAGAGACTCTGAATGCTGCGGCGTCCAAGAGCGTCTTCCCGAATTATGTCGGCGACATCACCCCGTTGCAGCGCAAAACCATTGAGGACTATATTGCGCGGCTCCGCGGACAACTCTTACAGGTATCGGCTGGCCAGGCGCTCGCGCCGGAGAAGCCTCGGATCTCGGCATCTCATTCGATCCACGTGGGGCTCACATTCGTCGAGATTGCGATTGCGGAACTCGCTCCCCGCTACATGCGGGGCTACGGTCCTGTATCGGAGCAGGGTGCAACCGACCTGTACGGCGTGGTTGCGGAGCTGCAATCCGCTGCAAAGGAGCTGCATCGTTATATCCTCCAGCCCCGCTCAGGCGATCTGCGGGAAAGAGTAGAGAAGCTGGCGAACCAGGGATGGGACGTGGAGGCGCTGCACACTCTCGCGGAGATTATCGAGCGGCATGGGTTGACCGAGTTCCGTCCGACGATCGGCATGCTATTGAACCGGGTGGAGGATACTGCACTTGAGATCGCGATATTTGGCCGGGTGAGTACCGGAAAGTCCTCCTTGCTGAATCATGTGATCGGCACCGATCTGCTGCCGGTCGGAGTGACCCCGATTACTGCTGTACCCACCCGCATTGGATACGGCTCTAAGCCCATGATTCGGGTCTGGCAGGAAGGCCGCGGAGTTTCCGAACACAGTGTCCAGGAACTCGCCTCTTTTGTGGATGAGCGTTTGAATCCGGAGAACCAGAAGCGGGTCGGAAGAATTCTCGTGCTCTACCCTTCGGAGCGGTTGCGCGAAGGCATCATCTTCGTGGATACCCCGGGCATCGGATCGCTGGCCACGAGTGGGGCCGCCGAAACCCTGGCCTATCTTCCTCGCTGCGATGCAGGCATTGTGCTGGTCGATGCTGGTTCAACGCTCACGCCCGACGACCTGAAGATCGTTGGAGCCTTGTCTCAGGCGTCGACAGCCACGACCGTCCTCATCAGCAAGGCAGATCTCCTATCCGCACAGGATCTCGAACAGCAGATGGCCTACGTCAAACGCCAGCTTCACACGGAGTTCAGCACGGCGTTGCCGGTGCGACCGGTGAGTGTGATACCCAACCATGCGGCTCTGCTGGAGCAGTGGTTCGCGGAAGAGCTTGCGCCACTCTACGATCGCAAGCAACGCCTGCTACAGGAGTCCCTGACGCGGAAGACGCTGGCGCTGGCTGGATCTGTCCGCTCCGCCTTGGAAGTGAGCTTCTCCTACGCCCGCATCGAAGGGGAAGATCGGGTGCGATTGGAAGAAATAGACCTCGAACTGCGGCGCAACGCCGGGGGCCTGCAAGAGTTGCAGTCCGAGCTTCGGCGCATGACGGAAGAGATCCCGCACCTCGCGTCATTCATCGTAAATAGGGCGGCGGAGTCGATTGCAGATCTCTGGCACACACAACATAAGGTGGACTGCACCGAGGTGTTGCGTGGAACAGCGGCGAAAGCTGCGGCTGAAATTGCAAGCGATGTTCGAACGAAGTTGCTGAAGCTAGGAGAACTTCTCCGGCAGGAATTGTCGAAAACGGCCGATGTCTTGAGGTCCACGGACATGCCTCGACCAGAAGACTTCCAGATCCTTGCAGAAATGCCGGCGTTCCACATGAATCGGCAAGATGGTTTTGCAAAACGGCCGATCTTGGGCCGGCTCGGGAGATGGTTCCGAGTTCATTCGGCAAGGCATCGGATACAAGCTCATGAGAGCGGTCTCAAGTTGGCGCTGGAAAGCTTTTCTCGCTTGCTTTATGCATGGGGACTTGACGCCAGCACCGATTTGGAGCGCAGGTTCGACAGTTTTGCCAATCGTTACCGTGCACAGTTAGAGCGATTACTGCTGGATAGGAAACAAAGCACGATCAATCCGGCCCAAGTGAGTTCGGATCTGGATGTTCTGGCACGGATGTTTGCTGCGGATTCACCCACGACAAACACCGAAGCTATTGCTTCTTGAGATGGCTATATATTCGGATAACGAAAGGATCGCAAGTTTGCTGAAATATCTGGTCGTTGGCGTCGGGGGCTTTCTTGGTGCAATCGCCCGGTACATGCTTGGAACTTACATAGTGAGCCGCTCTGGCGTTCGCTTCCCATACGGCACGTTCGTGATCAACATGAGCGGCTGCTTCTTGATCGGATTGATTGTGACGCTGCTTGCCAAGACGACGGCTAGCCAGTATTGGCGCTACCTGATTCCCATTGGGTTCATCGGAGCGTACACAACGTTCTCGACGTTCGAGTATGAGACACTCCGGGCTGTTCAGGACGGGCAGGCCATGACGGGGCTGTTGAATGTAGCCCTCAGCGTGATTGTGGGTTTCGCCGCTGTGTGGGCTGGGGCTGCTATAGGACGGGTATTCGTATGAGACCGCAAACTGCTCTTAGTTCCGAAGCGCCCTTAATCCAAGCGCTCGCTCGGGGTGTTTGCCCGATTTGCACGCTGATGCGGGCGTTTCAAAACTCAATCGTTGAATCTCCCCGTTGCTATCCGGCTACAAGGCTTTGCAACTTTCACGCGTGGTCGCTGGCGGGTTCATCTCCGGCCATTGAAGCTGTGCCGATCTTTCGAGCCATGTTTCAGGCTTCAAAAGCCCGACCAGGCGCTGAGTTAACTGAGGTGCCTTCGTGTGACTGGTGCGTGGCGCTTCGCGAACACGAGAATGAGCGCTTAGCAGAATTCAGCCGCGAGATGAAGCGCGAGAGATTCGCCAGCTGGGTGGGGCAGTTTGGGACGGTTTGTCTCTACCACGCTGACAGACTGAGCGAGATTGTTCCGAAGCCGGAAGCGAAAGTAATCCAGCAGATTGTTGTGAACAATCAGGAGGATCTGGAGAGGCAACTCACGGAGTTAAATGCGAGGCTGCACAGAGGAGAAAAAGGCGGTGGCAGCATTCTGGGCCACATCACTGAGTTTCTCGTATCACAACGAGGCATTACACGCTAAGGAGGCCGCTTGTTAACTACGGGACCAGCTAGGAAAGTGACGGTGTACGTAATCGAAGGCCAGACCTATCACGGAACCGCTTGTTACGCCGCGATTCTCGACTATTTGTTCTTCCGCGGTATCTCCGATGCGACCGTCACGCGCGGAATGGCGGGGTTCGGGACCGACCACAAAATGCATACTAACCGTCTGGTTGATCTTTCTGACCAGATGCCGATCAAAATCGAGTTCATCGAGACTCCCGACCGGGTACAAGAAGTCCTCCCGAAGCTGGTGGAAATCGCGAGTCACGGCCTCATAGAGGTGCACGACACGACCGTCATTCGGCCGGTACCACCCGGTGAAAAGCGAGCGCCCGATTTACCGGCGGTCAAGCTCCAATCGAAGGCCAAGATGATGCGAATCCTGATCGGTGAGCATGACACTTGGAACGATAAGCCGCTCTACGAAGCCTTGGTGCAGGCGTTGCGCGCGAATGACATTGCCGGAGTCACCGTTTACCGGGGAATCCTTGGATACGGAGCCAACCGCCGCATGCACAAGGACTCAACCCTCAACCTGTCTCACGACGCGCCCATCTTGCTCACGGTGGTCGATACGGAGGAAAAGCTTCGAGCTTTCTTCCCCGTGCTCGACCAAATGGTGAAACAGGGTCTCGTCGCGCTTTCCGACGTTGACGTTATCAAGTATTCCCATGCTCAACCGCTGCCGGAGACGCAGGAGGCGCAGAAATGAAACTTGAAGGCAAGGCCAAGATGTTGCGCATTCACTTTGGGGAGGACGATCAATGGCAGGGTCGCCCACTGTACCAAGCTATTGTCGAACGCTGTCGGCAACTCGATATCGCCGGGGCCACTGTTTTTCGCGGCATTGAAGGTTATGGCGCCAGCACATTGATTCGCCGGTCTCACATGCTCCGGTTTTCGTCAGATGCGCCGATCCTGGTCCAGATTATCGATACCGAAGAAAACATCCAGCGCCTTATTCCCGCACTGGACGAGATGGTCGCGGAAGGGCTGATCGCCATGTCTGACGTTGAAGTCATCAAGTACGTGCACCAGCAAGGTCAGCAGCCGAAACAATGATGGCTAGCCACAAGCCGCTTTCCGATTCCAGCGTGAACGGAGAATGGGCCATCACCGGACCTACTGTGTTTGGTCGTGACGGGGAATTGGAGCAATTGCGCAAGCGCTTTGCGGCTCGGCGTTCCTTCCTCTTTCACGGCCCAGCGGGTGTCGGAAAGACGCTCTTGTTGCAGCTCGTTCTCCCTGAATTCGCTAACGTCTTGTACAGTCCGCGGAATCCAACCCCACAGGCGCTGTGTCGACACCTAGCGGGGTCGTTGCTGGAACTGAAGCATCCCGTGCTCACCAAGGCCTGCCTGAGCGGAATGGCGTCGCTTCAGGCGAAGACTGCCGTCTCCGTCAAGGGGCTGGTACGAGATGCGCTACGTGACTCGAAATTTATGGTGATCGTGGATCATCTTGTCCGTCCCTCGCAAGCGCTGGCGGCCTCAATTCGTGAGCTGATGCTGAACTGGTCGGTCCCTGTCGTCGCCGTATCACGTTCCGCTCACATGGAAGACGTTGGATTCGTCCTGCCGCTATTTCCTGATCGAGCTGAGAGGTTCGCGCTCCGGAACTTCGATCCTGAAATTGCACGTCGTTTTGCAGCAGGCTGTGCCGAGAGAGAAGGTTTGACGGCGGAGAATCTCGATCAGTTTCTGGATAGGGTTGTCGAATACAGCGATGGAAATCCCGGAGGCGTGCTCCAGATGATTCGCATGGCCAAGGTTCCCAAGTACGCTCACGAGAACCAGATTAAGATCACGCCTCTTTACATTGATTACAGAATCGCGATGGTGAGTCAATAACCCAGAGCCTCAGTTGAGGATGCGCGAACCGCGAATGCAGAACAACCTAGAAGACGCGCCGATTCCGAACCAGGCTTCCGCTGCCCGGTCATCCGATGCGCAAGCGCTGGGTCGGCTGGCCAAAATCGCTGAAGAATTAGGCGAAGGTGCTATCGGCGCTGACGTGCGGCAGCTTGTCACACGAATCAATGAAGGCCGATTCTTCGTCGCGTGCGTTGGCCAGTTCAAACGCGGCAAATCCACGCTGCTCGATGCCTTCGTGGGAGAACAGATACTTCCTACTGGCGTGGTACCTGTGACCACCGTGCCCACCGTGCTGCGTTACGGAAATACCCGAACCGCGCGCGTTCTCATCGACACACGCTGGCGGATTATTCCGCCGGAAGACCTGCCGCAGTATGTTTCAGAAGAGTTGAACCCGGAAAACTCCAAACAAGTCGCTGGTGTGGAGGTCTTCCTCCCTTCGCCCCTGCTGGCCAGTGGAATGTGCCTGGTCGATACGCCGGGAATTGGGTCTGTCTTCTCCGGGAACACAGAAACCACCAAGGATTTCATACCGCAAATCGATGCCGCCATCCTGGTCGTCGGCGCCGACCCGCCAATTTCCGGGGAGGAATTGGCGCTGATCGAGGCGGTAGCCGTTAATGTCGACGAGATTCTCATCGTACTGAACAAAATCGACCGCGTTTCGGCCACGGAACGGCAACAAGCGTCAGAGTTCGCCACCAAAGTTCTTGAGGGCCGCCTAAAGAGGCCTGTTGGGCAGATTTATGAAGTCAGCGCCTTGAACAGGCTCAACAACTCCACAAACCCCGATGACTGGAACAAGCTGATTGAAGATCTCAGTCGCCTGGCGAGCAAGTCAGGGCAGGCAATGACTCGTTCGGCGGCGGAGCGTGGCATGCGCCGCTTCTCGGCTTCGCTGCAGCGTTCGATCGATGAACGCGTCCGAGCGTTAAAAGAGCCGATTGCCAACTCAGAACGGCGAATCGTGAATCTTCGGCAAACCGTAAGCCAGGCCGAGCAATCGCTGCGAGATCTCGGGGCTCTATTTTCTGCCGAGCAGATGAGACTCTCGATGACGCTGCTTCGTCGCCGCAAGGAATTCCTGAAACAGGTTTTGCCAATCGCCGGTGAAGAGTTTGAGCACGAGACCAGCCCTGTCGCGACCACGTTTGGTCCGAGTAGGCGGCGCGAGCTCATGGCCATCGCCCAGGTTGTCGCTCGGCGTCATGTTATGCCGTGGCTGGACACGGAGGAGACGCAAGCGGAGGAGCTCTATGGCGCGGTCACGCAGCGCTTCGTAAATCTGGCAAACGGGCTCCTGCGGCGAATTTCCGAGGAGCAGGCGGCCGATTTCTCGCATTTGCCAAAATCGTTGGACGCCGAACATGGCTTCCGTACCCGCTCGCGATTTTTCTTTCACGATATGATCACCATCGCGCAGCCAGCGTCCCCGTTGTTGTACTCGATCGACTTCCTGATGGGAGCGCTTCACATCCGTCGCTGGGTGCAAAAGGACGCAGAGAACTTTCTAGAACATCTCCTGGATATCAATGCCTCGCGAGTTCAAGGCGATGTGGAACAGCGTGTGGTGGAGAGCCGTTTGCGACTTGAATCCGACGTGCGCAAGCTGCTTCGCGAGGTAAGTGCCTCAGCCGAGCAGGCACTTTCAAAAGCCAGACATCTCATGGCCGCTGGCACTAATGCCGTGCAGACCGAGCTTGAGCGTTTACGCAAGTTACACGAAGAACTCAATACTGTTGCGGCCGTTCGATAGGCAACCGTGCGAAACGTTCGTTTTCACATCAAACTTGAAAGGATGCGGCCTGTGTTTCTGTTCTTCCCGTATGGTAAAAAAACTCATCTNNGTTCCTTGCAACGCACGATTCCACTATCCCCGCTCGCCCTTCGATTCGGCAAGGGGAACAGCAGTCGGTTCTGCTTGCCCTGGTGATTGCGCTCCTCGTGGTAATGTGCCACATATTGCTGCAGAGCTCGGCGCAGCGATCTCTCCCCGAACAAGATGAGTTTCGACAGGCATTCCTGTTTCACCGATC
>PLQW01000187.1:0-171 GCA_003160215.1 Acidobacteriaceae bacterium | reverse complement strand
CCTCGATCAGTTGACGGAACGAAAGGCAGAACTTGCTGTCCCGATCATGCAGTAGATATCCGCTGTTGGCCAGAAATCCCCACTTCTGCATGGTCACGTTGCGCCCCATCTGTTCCATCCACTGCTGGTCCGGATGGGGCGTGATTCCAGCCAGACAAACCCTCCGACTCT
>PLQW01000229.1:18326-20654 GCA_003160215.1 Acidobacteriaceae bacterium | reverse complement strand
CGTGCAACACCCGCTGCCGGCGATCGGCAAGAGTGCGCTCCGCTTGTTCCGCTTCAAAGCGATTGCGGGTTGGCTGTGAGGTGCGGACGGCAATGGTCAGGCTGAGCTGGCAGGATTTGAGCGAACTCGAGATTAACTCCTGCAACACTTTGATTAGTTGATGCTCCGCCACCTGGGCATCCACATTGAGCCGGAAGCCTCCATGGATGTCCTTCTGGGCCGCCGTCATTTTGCGCAGCCGGCTCTTGTACTGCTTCACCGCTTTTGCCTGATCGGGAAGTACAACTTCGGCGTTGATGATGATCGGGAAGTCCATCACCACCAGTTCCCGCAACACTCCCGGGAAGGTGGCGTCGGGAAGGTCTTTCAGGCTGATGAACGAGTACAGCAGCCCGCCGATCTTGAGGTGCTCATCGAGTTCGTCCTCAATATTGACGCTGGCCATCTGACTTCGCGCGCTCTCATACACGAGCGATTCTGCCGGAGGAAGAAACGGCCGTTTGTCGTTCACCAACGGATTGAGGGCTCGCTTGACCTCCAGAAAAATATCGTTCTGCGTCAACCGCTCGATCTTCATGCCCGTGGCTTGCAGTGTGGCCTCAACTCCGGACATGAGACTGTTGAACTCGGCAACCATGTCCTCATGCTCTCGCCGGCTGCGCTCGATGCATTTGCTGGCCGACATGCTGAAGCTCGGGCCGCGCATCTTCTTTTTCCACTCCAATTCCGGCGACTGGTGGTGGATGCGCGGGTCCCAGATGAAGTAAAAGTGCAGCAGGTGTTGCAGGTAGTAGCCCTCTGTGTTTTTCTTCAGCCAGACGTCCGACTGTTCGCGGTCCACTGCCTGCAAAACTGCATTGGGGTTTTGTTGTTCCCGGTTGTAGCGTGCGATCAGATCGTCAGCTCCTTCGGCAATCTCAAATCGCACTTGCAATCGCATAGATCTCTCCGGCAAGGAGCGGATCAGGGCCTCAAGTACCAGCTTCGTCCGGTTCCGCTCCTCATCGCTCGCGTAGTACGAGTGATTACCGCTCACCCTGTATCCGGCAACGAATGAGCCGTTCAGTTGAATCAACAGATCATCGGCAAGATCGCGGACTTTCAGTTGCTCGCACAGCGGTGGCTGAGCCAATGACTTCTGGTACTGTTCCATCTTTAACGGCATCGCCAGCTCCCTAGTCCTTGATGTATTCGCGAGTTAGTTCTCGGTCTCGCTCCAGTGCCGAGTAAACGTGAGGCTTGGTGTGGAACAGCACCCAGTCCAGCAGATACCCACGCTGCTTGCCGTACTTGAAGAGCATCAGAGCAGGCACACTCAGGATGGGCACCAGGTATTGCAGCACCATATTCATCGGCAGGCCGAACATCTCGCGGTTCAGGAACCTGCCGCAGATGTTCATCACGACCGCCACCGCGAGGATTGCGAACAAGTCTTCTGCTTCGAGCCCGAAGAAGGTGACTCTGGTTCGCAAGTTCCGGTATATCGGTGTTACATCGAGCGCCATTGTTTCTCTCTCCTAAGTCACTCCGCCGGTCCCATGAGCTACGAAAAACTCAGCCAGGCGAAGCAGGCCTGAAACCATGAGGCACAGAGCCGCCGTTACAAAGTGGCGCAGCCAGCCGCTGGTGGGATGAACCAGTGAGAAGATTCCCAAACGCAGCGCCATTGCCGCGACCTGGGAAGCTGCATAGACGGGCAAAATGACATTCGCTACCCAATCGATCAGGGTCCTGATCGAAATCCAGTACAGATCGGGATTGTTCCAAGCCGCTTGCGAAGCGAATGTCTCAAAGGCCCGCGTCAATCCTGAGACAAGCAGACAGGCCAAGGCCCCGTACATGCTGTGCGAGAATTCCTGTCCTTTAGAAAACTGCAAAATAGCGATGATGATGAAGGCCGCGGCAATCGTGGGCATGATCACGTTGCCCATCCAGTTCGCCAGATGAAGGATTCCATTGTCGAAAGTCATATTCCCGAGGTTCATTCGCACTCCTACATCATGGAGACCAGCAGTTTCCAAACGGCTGAGACCGTGAGCAGAGCTAATGCCACAGCGACCAGTCGCATGAATGGCTTTTTGGTCGCAAAGTTCAAAATCGCTCCTACCAGTGCCAGGACCGCAGCAATCGGCATAATCGTCCCGACCAGGTGGTTCCATAGACTGTCCAAAACGTCGACAGTCGCGTACTGCGTTCCGGTGTTGTAGCTCTGAAGCAGGTTGTAGGTGGTCTGGGTGCCAAGCAGGAACATGGCTGCCAGGATCGACGGCAGCGGATGTTGACCTGAGGCAGCGTCCAGGATGGCGCGCAATACGAAGAACGCCGCCA
>PLQW01000229.1:0-18288 GCA_003160215.1 Acidobacteriaceae bacterium | reverse complement strand
CTCCGCCGATGGCGAACGTCATTGTTCCCTCGCGCCGCAAATTGACGCCGGCAATCACCAGGGACAGCAGCGCGGCTGATGGGGCCAGCAAGAGCAGGACCGAGATAATGTCGTTGAGCAGCTGCGGCGTTGCCATCTGTCCTACTCCCCAACTTGGGACTTACATCGAGAAGAAGCATCCCGGTTATAGGCAGCCCGCATTGCTTCACAGCCGTTGCGGGCTGCCTGGTTGGTGTGCGGCCCTTTACTCGTAGACGCACGGTTAAGTCACTCCTCCCGTTCCGTTCGTGATCCAGAACTCGACCAAGCGCGTGACACCTGACACAGCAAGTAGAGCTCCGGCTGCGAACAACCACCGCCCAAAGCCGCGGCCCGTCAGCCACGACACGACGGCCCCAAGTACCGCGCCGCCAGCGCCGACCGGTGCGATCACGTTGCCGATCCAGTTAATGAAGTTCAGGAAGCTGCCTTCCGGTTGGGCGCCGGTCTGTCCTTGAACAGCCACATTGAATTGCGGCGAGCTGCCGAGGTTCTGCGCGGCCACAAACTGCACAACGACCAACAGCGTGATGGCCAGCACAACCAGAGGTTTCTTCCATCCGAGATCTGCCTGAAATTTCCTCACCAAACATTTCTCCTTTCCCAGACTCGTCGATTTCCTCGCCGCTCGCCAAAATTGGCGGCGGAAAAGTGATCGATGTGCGACGGAAAGTAGCCGTGAAACAAAAAACTGTCAAACGGGCGCGAATTCAGCGGGGATGAAAGATCGAGGGACTAGAGAGATGAGTAATGGAGAGAGGGTAAGACCGAAAGCGGGTTTCCGGGTGCTTCGCTATTGCAACCCGGTATTGTCCAATTGAGCCCTGTCCCCGCGAACACGCTCGGTGGCCCTTTCAAAATCGGACCAGCTCAGAGGTGGCAGTTGGTCGCTATTGGCAATTCGATTGAAAGCCATGCGCTTTGCGGCCATGCAAATCGCCTGGAGATCCGCAGGCGCCAATCCGTTCAGCCGCTTGCCGATCTCTTCAATGGTCAATCCAGCTTCCAGTCGAACGCCCTTGAGATAGAGCCCGAGCAGTTGCACTCTCTGTGCAGGGCCCGGAGGCGGGATCAGAATTTTCTCGGAGAACCGGCCACCTCGGAGTACTCGGGGATCGATGTTTTCCGGATGATTGGTCGTGCCGACCAGAAACACATTGTTTTCCGGCTGCAAGCTGCTGATTTCCGTAAGGAATTGTTCCACGAGCTGAATGTCGTGCTGAGCCAGATAGCGGTTGGTCGCCGGCAACAGCCCATCCATTTCATCGAGGAAGACGATCGCGGGACTGTGTTCTTTCGCGCGCGCGAAAACAGCGGCCACACGCTTAACCGAATCCCCGACGCCTCCGCCCAGGACGCTGGCCGCGGTCAGCGGATAGAAGCTACGTTTGGTTTGACTCGCGATCAGGGTCGCAATCAATGTCTTTCCTGTTCCTGGCGGACCGATCAACAGCAAACCCGTTGGGATCTGCAACCCCAAAGAATGAGTCCGCGTTGGGTCTTCGAGTAGGCGAATGAGCGACTTCAGGTCCTGCTTCACGGATTCCGCGATGACGACATCGTCCCATTCCACGCGCTCCAGCTGTGGCCGGTCCCTACCGCCGTTTGCATCCAGAGCTCGCCGCAAATCCTTTGATTCGATCTTCCGGTTGTCCGTCAGTGCGTAGTTTGCTGCCTGATCTACCAGAGCGCGCAACTTGGCTGCACCGGCTCCCGGCGTCCGGCGTGCGAATTCCTGCAGGTCGAATCGTTTCCACGGTTTCTTGCTGAGCTGCGCTTCCAGAATCTTCACTCGCGTGGCTTCGTCTGGAAGATCGACACGCACTTTTATGTCAAATCTTCCTTCCCGAATTAGCGCTTCATCGAGGCCATCCAGACGGTTGGTCGCGGCCATCAACACAAAGCCGCTGATCGTGCGGTATTGATCGATCGCGCTCATCAGGGCCATGGTGATGTTGTTGAACTCACGTCCCGCCCCGCCTGGGTCACTAAAGGCATCCAGACGGCCACCTCCAAGCGAGTCGATCTCGTCGATGAAGAAGAGGACGGGCTTGCGGCCTGCTGCCTGCGCGAACACCTCCTGGATGTTCTCGCCAGTCGCTCCAATCCAGCGATTCATCAGCTTCGGAGCGGATACGTAGTCGAAGTTCAGCCCGAACTCGCCAGCGGTCGCTCTCGCCAAGAATGTTTTTCCGGTTCCGCGCGGGCCGTACAGGAGGATTCCATTTCTTACCAGCCCATAGCGTTGGTATTTTCCAGGATCCAGATGTCCCTGCACTACCTCGCGGATTTGTTCCTTTGCCTCTTCCATGCCCCCGACATCGGCGAACCGCTCCGCTGGCACATTACGAACCGCCTCGGCCGGTCTAGGTGCCGGTCGCTGGAGCGACCCGCCGACCGTCGCGAGAGTCCTCCTTCGACTCGGCTTTGACAACAGAATCCTAAAAAACGAAACGATCAAACCGATAGGAACCAGTCCTATAAGCAGAATCCACAATGCGGTGAAAACTGGAGACGCCTTGCTAGCCTTGATGATCGGTTCCCACACAAGTGCGACTAGCAAGCCAAGCGCGATTAGGATTGCCACTGCAAGACTCAGCAGCTTCTTGATGAACATTGGGGCGTTGCGGAGAGGACCTCGTATGGTACTTATCAACACGAGTGCTCCCAGCCATAACGCTGGCGTGTTGAGGAACCATTCTCGAGGCAAGCGCGCCACTTCATCACCAATCGGCACAGGATCAAGATCAAGATCAAGCCTGCGTCCCCTGCCGTCCTGACAGAGCTTTAATTTAGCCCATCTCAGGGCTTGGCCGCTGGATTATGGAGTAGATGTTGGAAGGGGCGGGGTGATCCAAATACAGAGAAAACGCGGGTGCGACAGGCCGTGGCCGCCTTCAGTGAATGTTTGTGTCGTGGGGCTGTACCTCGATCGTCAGAAGCGAAATCCCTTGTTGCTGCAATGCGTTACGCTTCCGAACGATAAACTGCTCATCGTAGGGGGTGGCCAGGCTGGCATCCAGCCTGGCCAGGCAAGCCTCCATCTTGCCGAGTTCGACGCCCCAGTTTCCAGGGACATAACCTCCTTTCTCTGCCTTCATGTAACAGTTACCTGCGTCATCCAGGTACAAGTACGTGCGGGTGATCCCATGCTTGTACTGGTTGATCCCGTTGACTCGGCCCATGAACATAAATCCCACGCACCTTGTCCTGCCCAGCCGGTTTTCGAGAGGAGTCCAGTTTGGTTCCACTTTGCATCGCCTTTCATTGCGGCGGTTGCGGTTGGATCGCAGCCTGACTGCTGGCCTGGGTATAGAGCTCGTTGATTTCGCTTCTTAACTGCATCAATTGGCGAAGCTCTTCGAGAGTCGGCACCCCGCCAGTGACACTGGCTGTGCTGGTACCGGTGCTTCGCGTTCCGGAGGTCGTGCCCATGTGATCCAAAGACGGTTTCTGGACGACGATGTAAAAGCGCGTATTGCCCGGCAAGGTCACCACGAGGTTCTGATTGAATGCCAGGCCGTTTAGCTCTTCTTGCCCTGCGGTCGCGACATTGTCGGCTAGGCGCTCCCGCATCAGTGTGTTGGGGGAAATCAGGCCGCTCGAAGCTGAACCCTGTGGACCGACCAGATACGACGCGATTGTCCCCATTCCTGTCAGGGTCCGAACCAGAAACTTTGTGCCTGTTTTTTTGCCGGAGACGTCGCCCTTGAGTGGCCCAAAATTCAAGCTCATAGCGGAGGCATCGATCTTTTCTGTCGTTCCATCGGGCGTCTCCACCTGGCTGAATTGCATGCCCACGTAGCCCGACGGATTCACCTGCGTCAGGCGGCCAAAAACCTTTGACCCTGCCGCCAGCACGATCTGTCCGTTGCGCTCGTAGTTGTATTCAATGACCGCCACAACTGGAGCGGCGACTGCCGAACTCACCGGCGTTTGCAGTCGCGCCACCAGCCGGGTACCCGCTGCAAGCGCCAGGGTCTCGTCCGTCTCCTCGGGTGAGTTCGGCCTGAGCGCCGGTTTGATTTCCGTCGAGCGCACAAACACCAGCGAGGGTTTTTTCAGATCGGCGGTTGAGTCCGCGGCCGATGGCGACGGCGGATTGGGGATGGTCGTACCATGTCCCACGGAAGGGTCAGAGAAATCGACCTTGCTTAGGGCATAATCCTGCGCTGGCTTGCTTGCGGTTGGACTCCCTGCAGTTGGCTTGGGCGCCATGCCGGTTCGCGATGTCCGGTCGATATCTTCCGGCGTCAATTGGCCAGCCAGAGCGGGATCTGTGGAACGTACATCCGCACTCAGCATCGGCGTTGCCGCTTTGGTGGGGTCGCTGTTCTCCTGTCCTGGTGTAACTTTGCGGCCCAGGCTTGCTTCGCCTCGTGGGTTCTCTCCGGGAAGCGCAATCTTTTTCTTCGGGTGGGAGAAGACACCGAAGAAAAGCAACAGCAGTGCCACGCAAACTCCCACGAGCAGGAACAGCGACTTGCTCTTGTCGCGCCCGAGTTCCTGCCGGCTCTCCGCCGGTTTCTGCTGCCGCCGAGCTCTGTCGAAAGCTGCCCGGAAAGCTTCGCGCCAGTTTCCTTTACCAGTCTCCTCCGGCGCGGACTTTTCGTTGGCTATTTCCGCCTCCGGGTTTGCTGGAGCTGTGTTCAGTTCCTTGTTTGTTTCCTCAGTGAGCATGGTTGGCTGCCTCCCGCAGTGTGCTGACTCCAAAACCGATGGGCGCCAAGGCCGGTTTGTCGACCGCGCCGGACTCCGCCATTTGCAAGAACAACGTTTCCATTGACCGCTTGTAAGGAGGGCGCTCAAACAGCACCACGCCATCGGCGCGTTCCCCCGGTCCGATTCGCCGCCGGCTCAGGCGGAAATCGATCACCGCCAATTGCTCCGCCGTGGACCAGTGCTCGTGCTTGATAAGTTTTCCTGACTTGCCCTTACCGCCTAACTGAATCTGCGGAGGCATCAACAAGATTGCGTGCTTGCTGGTGTTCACGACCGAGAACAGAACAATCACTTGCTGGCCGCCATCGAGGACCTCGCTGATGCCCGCCCGCAGGCGGTCACCCTTGACCTCGTCGCCTTCGATCCGCTCGCCATAAAGCACGGGCATGGGAGCCTGTTTCTGGCGTTCCAGCAAGCTGTCGAGAGAGTCCGGTTTTGGTTGGGTCGGCCCTGTTTCCACCGGAGAGTTGGCCGTAGTAAGGGAGGAGGGTAACAAGGCAGCACTCGATTCTGCAGAACCTGAGGCGGCCGAAGTGGTTGCAGCCTGCGCCTTCGATACGCTGGCCGTCTGTGCTACTAGTGCGAAAGGAACAGCGTCGGGCTCGACCAGAAAGCCCCCGGATGGCTGGTATCGCAGCAGGAAATCAACCTTCGCTGAGTTCGGTCCCTCGCCACGGCTAACCAGAAGAAAGCTGATCTGGCGGCCTCTCGCAGTGGAAATCAGCAAGTTACTCTCGGCATGTTCGTTGGTTAGGGCCTTGACGAACACCAGCTCTGGCTCATGCTCGGAATGCTCCACCTGAAACAGTGCCGGGTCTCCCACCACGACTGAGTTCACCGGCTCCGGCACCCGGATCGTGGTTACAAAATGTGCCGCAAGTTCGATCGCCGTGATCTTGCTGTCCGCCGTGGGTTTGGTGCGAACCTGCGGATCGATGGTTGTTTGTTGTGCCGTCGCCGTCGCGGTTAGTACCGACAGCGAGAGCCAGCCGAAAACTAGAGCGTTTTTCATCCCGTTACCTCAACTTTTGCTTCTGCCGCACCAGCTCGCCCTGTGCCCTGAGCAGTCGTCTCGCGCGATACCGATGCGCGACCCGTTTCACATAGCTCTGGACATCACGCGAGGAATACTCCAGCCCCCTCGAAGAGATCGGATACTCGCCGACGTAGTAGGCCGCGGTGATCAATCGGAGATCCCCGTTGAACTTCTGTTTGAGCCACGCAAGATACGCGACTCCGCCGCGAATGTTCTCCTGCACCAGAAACGGATTGCGAACCCCGAACCGCACAGCCGTTGCTGGCATCAACTGCATGATCCCGGCCGCCCCCTTGTTCGATACCGCGTACGGATTCCATCCCGACTCTTCGTCGATGATCGCGGCCACCAGCTCAACCGGCACCTGGTAGACAGCGGCGTAATACTCAGCCCACGTTGCTGACACGTCTCGTGGTGGGCGTGCGTCAGGCGCTTGCGCTCTTGCGGTTCCCACCAACAGCACAAGAAGACACGCCATAACCCTCTTCACGCTGCAGCCTCCACAGTCGCCGCCAGCGAGCCGTCTTCCGCCACGGCCATAAGTTCGTCGCGATAGCGCTTCGAGTCGGCGACCAAGCCTTCAAACCCGGCACGCAGTAGTAATCGTTTGCGATCGGCCTCAGTTTTGGCCAAGAGCGGCAACAGCAAGTCCCGTTGCTCGTGCGAGATCTCCTCGACACCCAGGATTTCCAGTGCTTGTGACAGGTCCAACATTTCGGCGATCGAGGGCGGCTTTTCCATGTTCCAACCGCGCAGGGCGTGTGCCAGCCCAGCCAATTGCCCCCGTAGGCGCAAGCTTTCACTGTTGCTCCGGATCGCCAGGATTTCTCTCTCACGTTCGACCGATGGGTATTCAAACCGCAGATAAAAGCAGCGTCGCCGTAAAGGGTCGCCCAAACGTCGTTCTTCGTTCGAACTCAGAACAACAAAGGGAATGGTCGATGCTCCAATCGTTCCCAGCTTGGGCACCGTTACCTGCCAGGCGCTCAGTATCTCCAGCAGTAGGGCTTCGATGTTGTGATCGACCTTGTCGAGTTCGTCGACCAAAAGCACGCACGGCTGGCTTTCATAGCGCAGCGCGCGCAATAGCGGTCCTTCTGCAAAGAAGTCCAGCGAGTGCAGACGGCCCCGGATCTGGTTCCAGTCCCGGTCGAGGTTAGCGGCTTGAGTGTCCAGGAAGAGCTTCTGCAGCGCCTCATCAAATTTCCCGATGACCTTCTCTTCCGTGATTCCCACATAGCACTGAAGGCGCTCAACCACCGTATTGGCCGCCGCAGCTACGGCGTATGCGAGCTCGGTCTTGCCACATCCCGGCGGACCTTCCACCAGCAGTGGCTTGCGCATACGGGCCGCCAGATACACCACCTCCAGTGTGACTGGATCGATGATGTAGCGTGCCGCGCGCAGCTTCGTGGCGAGTTCGCTTGCAGACGAGAACACGTCGGTTTCCTTCCGGCGTGAAAACTACACCCGAAGCATTTCTTTTGCATTTTGTGTTTGTGGGTTTTGCGGGTAATCGAGCAGCCCGATGCGTTGGTTCACTGCAACGCAGAGGGAAACGGTTAGAAGCCCTTTCCTTAGGCTAAGACGATGATTCTGTTTTACCAGCCGTCGCATGCCAGGAGAGGTGTCGCCTCGCGCAGATCGAGAAACTCAGGAATCGGAGTTATATTTCACCGATCACAGTTTGACTGGCCAGAGCACCTCTTTTCTCCACTGTTGGGTTACTTCATACAACCCGCGCTAAACTTTTTTCCACCGATCGCACTTTGACTGACGCTCTTCGATTGCGGGAGTCAGACGCCGACAGGCGACCCGCAGACCGCGGGTCGGACTTTCGGGGCAGGGCGTCGTTCGCAAGATGCTCGCCATCTTTATTTCACTGATAACAGTTTGACTGGGAACAAGGATCTCTTCGTTTTGGCACTGGGAGTCACCAGCGCGGCGAATCATCCCTGGCAGCTCCATCGCCAAATTTTTTTTACCGAATGCATTTTGACTGGTGGCTCGGCATCTTGCCGTCTGCCTCCTGTCCTTCACCCGGGCAGCCCGCCCCCCCGCACGGAGCGCATCAACTTTTTCTTACCAATCGCACTTTGACTGGCAGCCCGGCTTCCGTCCTCCGCCGCGCGATCGGGCACCGCCACCGTCGGAACCCGGCCAGAGGACCGGTCACCGCCTTTCTCGCATCCATCGGAAACCGACGATTATTTCGTGTGATGCGCCCCTCGCGACTCCGCACCAAGTTTTTCTCACCGATCACACTTTGACTGGTAGCGGAATTCTCCACCTCTTGAACGGCACTATGGTTGGACTTATCGCTGACATGTTTCTGTCTTCGCGGTGCGTTTTGACAGTAAGGAGATTTCGCACTACAAGTGCCCACTGTGACGATCGATCCGATAGTGCTTTGCGACGTACTAGCCGAACTTGCCTTACGACAGCTCCCGTGTGGAGGTTGGGCTGCTCTTGCATCTTCTTCACAGCCAGCAATTGAGCCGACGTGTTACGCCGCGCTGGCACTCGGCTCGGCGCCTGTAGGCGACATCGAGCGTGCTCAGGACTTTCTGCTTCGCACGCAGAATCCTAATGGCAGTTGGCCAGTCGTCCCTGAAGACGATCAAGAGGGTGGCTGGGTCACTTCGCTGGCTGTCATAGCCCTTCGTGACCTGGTATCCGCAATACCGGCCAGGTTGCAAGGCTTTCACTGGCTGCTGAACTGCTCGGGCAAGGAATCGAACTGGTTTTGGAAATGGAAATTTCGCACCACCGATCGCCACGTCCGCTTCGACCCCGACAAGTATGGCTGGCCATGGTTCCCGGATACGGTCAGCTGGGTGGTGCCCACCACATTCGCGATTCTCGCCCTAAACCACCTTCCTTGCTCTTGCGGTGGTCTTGAGCGCATCCCTTTACGCGTCGATTGCGGTATCCAGATGCTTTTCGATCGTGCCTGTCCTGGCGGAGGATGGAATGCGGGTAACGGTATTGTCTATGGAAGCCCCATGGCTCCACACGTCGACGACACGGCGATTGCTCTGCTGGCATTGAGTGATCGAGGACAGCACCCGGTTGTACAAAGTGCAGTGCAGTACTTGGAACGTGTTGCTCCGACCCTTACGGCGCCTTGGAGCCTCGCTTGGTCAATCCTCGCGCTCGCTGCGCACCGCCGGCCGATTGCTTCGCTTCACCATTCTCTGTCGGCACTTTCTGATCTCTCAAGTACAGAAGACACCGGCACGCTAGCGTTGGCCTGCCTCGCTCTTGACTATAGCCGCGCTTTGTCAGCTTTCGGGGTGACCATTTGAGTGTTACTCGTCGAGATTTTCTTGTTGGGAGCGCCGCTCTGGCGGCTGGCACAGCGGTCACGGCTCCCTTTCTTCTACCCAAATATCATTCCGATCAACGGTCGAAACGATCTCGAGTCGCGATCCTCCATGTACAGCAATACTCCCAAGAGCTCGACCAGCTCCTTGCCGCAGGTCTTCGCCTCTTCCCGATCAACGTGAGAGGCAAGACCGTGGTCCTCAAGCCCAATTTGGTGGATTACATTCCTGGCAACGCAATCAATACCCACCCATTGCTGGTCCTCGCAGCAGCCGAATCGTTCCGCCGCCTAGGCGCGAAATCCGTATTGGTAGCCGAGGGACCAGGACATCAACGCGACACACAGCTGGTGCTTTCACAAAGTGGTTATGAGCAGTATCTTCGAGATGAAAAAATCCGGTTCGTCGACCTGAATCGCGACCAACTGGTTCGCACTCCGCTACGCGCCAGCTATGCGGGCATGAAGGATCTCTGGCTCCCTCGGACTGTGTTGGAAGCGGATTTCCTGGTATCGATGCCAAAGATTAAGGCCCATCACTGGTCTGGCGTCACGCTCAGTATGAAGAACATGTTCGGCGTCGTGCCCGGTGCGAGATACGGATGGCCGAAGAATATTCTCCACTGGAAGGGGATTCAGGAGAGCATCCTTGATCTGTGCGCTACGGTGCCAATCCGCTTCGTCATAGCTGACGGGATTGTAGCGATGGAAGGCAACGGTCCTCTCAACGGTACCCCTCGTATGCTGGGAAAGATTGTGCTTGCGGATGATCCGGTAGCTGCTGACGCAACTTGCGCGCGACTCATGGGATTCGAGCCCGATCGAGTCATTCACATTCGCGAGGGCTCGAGATTCCTTGGCAATGCTTCTACAGCACTCATCGACCAGGTTGGAGAAATCGTCAGTCCTCCGACGAAGCCCTTCGAAGTGGTTCCGGAGTTCCGACATCTTTATGCACTGTGACGCACGCTTGTTTGTTCTTATGTGACGCGAGTTGCGCTGGCCTGCCCAATTCCTCGGCAGTGGCTGTTCTGACGTGATGAGAAAAGGAGGAGCCGTTGCGAGCACATTGGTCCGAAGCCAAGAATCATTTGGAACATCTGAAGCCCTATTGGAGCTACGAAGACATTGGCGTCTTTTTCCTAGTCCTCGTTCTCCTTGGTTTGGTCTTGCGCCTTTTCGTGCGATTTCATCTTCTGCCGCGATCCGAGGTTACCAAACCAAGCGGTCTCCTGCAGATCGCGATGGTCGTGTCTTTGAGCCTCGCACTGTATCTGGTTCTCAAATTTCGGCATCACCAACCAGTGCTGCAACCATTGGGTTGGGTCTGGCCGCGGCCGGCTCATATTGTTGTCGCTGTGATCGCAGGGATCTTGTTGGCGTCGGGCGTTGCCCTCTATCTCCGTTTTCGCCATCAGAGCACTCAACCGATAGCGGTTATGGAGCTGCTGTTCCTGGGCCTTTTACTAGGTCCAATTCTTGAGGAATCACTTTTCCGGGGATGTTTACTGCCCCTTCTGGCTCAGACCACCGGCAGCCGAATAGCTGTGATCCTCACTGCGATTCTGTTTGCGCTTTTTCACCAGCCGCCCAACCTGGCGCATTGGGTGTCATTTACAGCGACCGGCGTAGCGTATGGCTGGATCCGCGTGGCATCCCGATCAACCGCTGCCGCGGCGCTTATGCATGCAACCTACAACTTGGCTCTTTTTCTGTCCGCTAGGTGTTGACCTCTGGCCGTGTTCAGCACAGTGCGCGGCCCTTTCACGGCGTAAACGCTGCCGCCGAAAGTCGTACTATCTACAACATCCCTCGCGCCGAAAACCATCACCTGCTCGAAGCCGTTCTTGACGGGGCGCTCGCCGATAAGAGCCAGGTTGCCGTCGCACACCAGCCTACGCGCACGACTCGCCAATAGGCGAATAAAAAGCGAATATGATAACTTGGTTTGGCGGCTCAGAGGTGAACCGCGGAGGATAAGTGCCGCATAGAATTAGCTTTACATTGTATTGTAAAGTGCAGTTATAATGCGGTACATATTGGTTGTGTGTTGACATGCCCCGCGGAAAGCCGAAGACAAAGACGGCGGTAATGACAATGAGGGTTTCCCCTCAGGTCAAAGCTGCCGCAGAAATGGCGGCCGAACGTGACCATCGAAGTGTGACGAGTCTAATCGAGGTTCTCATTATCAACCATTGCAAGACGCTGGACATTAAGCCAGAGACTATCAATCCTAAGGAGATCCCCGAATGAAGACGCCTTCTGCACGTCGCAACGGTAAAGGCAATGGGAGTCAAGCTCGGCAGGAAATACGGAAGGAAATCCGGTTCTACCGCGCAAACGAGAAGCCATACGGGGTATTCAGCAATCTGTTTCCGAGACCAATTGTTTTCGAGGGAAGGGAGTTTCCGACCGCCGAACACGCCTATCAGGCAGGAAAAGCTAGGAAAGAAGAGGTTCGGGAGTGGATTCTAAGTGCGCCCACGCCTGGTCTCGTCGCGATGGCAGCTCACGGGCTATACACGTGGGACGTCGTGTCTGACTGGTCGCAGATCAAGTACGACCGAATGCGTGAAGTTCTCCGTGCAAAATTCATTCAGCACGAAGATCTCCGGGAGGTTCTCCTTTCAACAGGCAGTGCCCGGATTGTCGAGGCGGGACGAGTAGTCAATGCGGTCAATCGTATATGGGGTGAAGTCAACGGAAAGGGCTTAAACATGCTTGGCGTTTTGTTAATGGAGTTACGCGCAGAACTCCGCATGGAAGGGCATAGTAGGAATGGAAAGGTAGTCAAATTGAATGGACGAAACGGCTTCGGTGAGTCCGCAACCAAAACGACGCCTGGGACTCTACGCAGGGGAGCCGGTGCAGCGACGGCATGACTTCAACACAGTACGATGCGGAACTAGATAAACTCGGAGAGACCTACCAACGGGCTTTGAATGCTGACATTGAGCGAGTGAAGGCAGCGATCTCCGGCGCGTGCGATTCAAGCATTATTGGAATTGGCTCCGGGGGTTCGTTCACTGTAGCTTCGCTTCTATGTAACCTGCATGAGACTTACACCGGCCGGGTCTCGCGGGCTTCGACCCCGCTTGAGATTATCTGCAATCCGACGTTAGCGGCCGTCAGCCCGGTGTTTCTAATCTCAGCTGAGGGCAAGAATCCTGACATTATCGAGGCTCTGCAGCGTGCTCGTATGCACAGCGCGAGGCCGGTGCATGTCATCACGAACCGTCAAGAGAGCCCGTTGATCGATTGTGCGGCACGGTTGACAGACGTCAGCATGCACATCTTCGAGCTGACGGAAAAAGACGGATATCTGGCAACCAATAGTCTTTTGCTGGATGCAATGCTCATCGCTCGTGCCTATGGCGAACTTGACCGGGAGGAGCGGCACATGCCGGCTTCGATCGATGACTTGCGCCTGGGCGAGCAAACCATTTCTGAGTGGTTGGTCGAAGCTGAGCCGTTTGTTGGAGAGGCCGTAAGGCGCGGGAGTGTCATCGTCACGTTTTCGCCCTTGTTGCGTCCCGTGGCGGCTGACCTTGAGTCGAAGCTGGCTGAGAGTGCTCTTCTGCATTACCAATTTGCGGATCTGCGTTCGTTTGCACATGGCAGGCACCTGTGGCTAGCGGAACGTCCCGCCGACTGCGCGATTATGGCTCTTATCGAACCTTCGCTGCAGAAGCTCTGGGATGGCATGCGGGCTCTTCTCCCCGCCAATGTGCCTACAGTCACCATGCCGTTCGGAGGTGCAAAGCCACGCGATCTGCTTGCGGGCCTGGTCGCCCAAATGCGACTGGTCTCTGCGATTGCTCGACTCACTGGCAAAGACCCAGGACGGCCCTATGTTCCTCAGTTCGGACGTGATCTTCATTACGCGAACATTTCCGATCTGATCCCGGCGCCATCAGCATCGGGGGGCGACGGCGAACAATCAAAATATGAAGTATTGGGAGCGCGGTGGCCATCGCTTGAACATCATGGGTCAATGCGCCGTGCGCTCCAAAGCTTCCGAGACGCTCTGGAGCAACAGATTTTTCGGGCGATTGTGTTCGACTATGATGGCACTTTGTGCAGCTCACAACGGAGTGATAGACCTCCCCCGGCGGCCATTGTCGGTCACCTGCGGACCCTTATTGACTCAGGCATTCTGATTGCAATTGCCTCCGGACGAGGCGGATCTATTCGGGAAGAGCTGCAAAAGTCCCTTCCGGAGCCGTACTGGCAGAAGATCTACTTAGGGTTGTACAACGCGGGGCATATTGCCAATCTTGCGACCGCGCCGGACGAACAGCGCCCAACGAGCGAGTTTCTCAGCCATGTCACCCGGATTGTCCGGCGACTTAAGGAACTTGGCGTCCCAATCGAGACAATCCGAACAACGCACCCCTATCAGGTCAGCGTTCGCTTCCATGCTGGGGTAAATACCGAAAGCAACTGGTTTGTAATTGCCGACGCACTGAGGCAAGCGGGTCTGGACATGTCGCGGGTTGTCAGAAGCAAACACTCGGTAGATATCCTTGAGGCAGGTGTGGACAAATCTCATTTGGTTGCACATGTCATTCAGGAGTTCAAAATCGATCCTTACGAGATATTGACGATGGGAGATCAAGGAGCCTGGCCGGGGAACGATTCTTCTTTGCTCGAACATCGTTTCTCGTTAAGTGTTGACGTTCCCTCTCGGCGCCTAGACCGCGGATGGAAGCTCGCGCCCAATCACAAGCGGGATGTAGATGCGACAATGTGGTACCTCGATCGTATTGAAATGGTGAATGAGGGCAGGTTCAAATTACGCTTGTCCGGTCAACCTGAGGGCGAGGGCCAATGAGGGATCAGAACGCTCAACAGCTTCTGGCCAAGGTCATGGATTGGCAGGATGAGGAGACGGTTAGCCGTTACGTCCCGCCGCTGCAACTGCTCGCCGACTACAAGTACGATCAGTATCAGCGTTTCGGCCCAGGCAAACGGTTCATCGAGAGCCTCGCTCTCTGGTTGAACCAGTTCAATCCAGGCGATCGATCGGTCGCGCTGGACCTCGTCACGCAGCGGTTGATCTACTTCTCTGATGCTGAGTTCTTGCACTTAGTCCAAACCGCGTATCCAGACCTGATCGTGCAGGAGAGACTGCAGCTCGTCGCCGCGGAACAGGCTATAGCTGCCCATAAAGTTGGGATGATTAGACGGCATCCAAGATTCAAAGAGCTTCAACTGAAGTCGCTCTATCTAGGCCTCAGTGATGGAGCCAGAACAAACGAGCTGCGAAGAGCAAGCGACGGTGAGATTGGGAATGAGCAGATTTGGCAGGCGTATGAACTGGGCCAAGATAAAGCTGACGACATGGTTTCTGAGCTGAAGGATGTACTTGGGAAATCCGGCTTTGGTTCAAGTGAGCCGCGTTTTAACCTTATTTGGCTACTCGACGATTTTTCGGGCAGCGGAAATACGTATATTCGTTTCGACAGCAAACAGGGGAAATATAAGGGAAAGCTCAAGAAGGTTTATGAGCGGTTGCACCGAGGCGACTTGGTTGATACCTCACACTACGAAGTTTTCTTGTTGCTGTACGTTGCAACCCGGAAGGCGATTGACCACATTGATTACTGGGCGGAGCGGTTTACGTCCGAACACGGATACAAGCCCCTTCAGGTCAGAGTACTGTGTCCGATTGAGAATAAGGAATCGCTTTCGCGGACGTGGTCTCCAGAGTTGCGAGCCATCCTGACGAACCCGGCCTATTATGACGAGAGGGCGTCGGATAAACACATCCTGGTGGGAGGCACGGCATCCGCTCAGCTAGGTTTTGCGAACTGCGCGTTGCCTGTGGTCTTGTCGCACAATACCCCAAATAATTCGGCGTACATTTTGTGGGGGCCTGAGTCATACCGCTTTTTCGGGCTGTTTCCCCGGGTTAGCCGTCATCGGGAGTTTTGATGGCATATCGCGCCAATCCATTCCTTGAGCGCATGTCCGAACGCACCTCGGACCAGGAATTCGTTCGGCTATTTTCGCCCAAGATCCTTGAGCGCCTTGCAGAAGATGCGTTCCAAGGCGCGGTGCACATGTTTCGGAGTCCGCCTGGGGGCGGAAAGACAACTCTACTTCGCGCCTTTACGCCGACTGCACTTCGGGCATTCTGGAATGCCCGGCGCTTGCCGGAAATGAGCGAGTCTTACCAACGCTTGTTAGCTTCCCAAATCTTAAGCGAGCAGAGTGGGCCGCAAGTTCTCGGCGTCCTTTTGTCGTGTGCTTCGGGTTATGCTGATCTGCCGCCGGGTGCAACTATCGCTCAGGAAGGGCTATTTCGCGCATTGCTCGATTGTCGGGTAGTGCTGCGATCACTGAGGAGCTTGGCGACGCTCCTCGGCTTCTCCTCTTCCGAGCAACTCACTGACGTACGACTTGAATACGAGCCGCTCGAAACTGATCTGAAATCCATTCCCACTGTTGCATCGGCGACCGAGCTTATGCGTTGGGCCGAGCAACGTGAGCGGGCGGTATATGCAGAGCTGGATTCGATGGCCGGAAGAAGCGCCACGGACCTGGCTGTGCATGTACGGTTTGAGAGCGTGCTGTGGCTACAATCTGTGCGCTTTGTTTTCAATGACGAGCAGATTGCCCCGCGACGCATGCTCATGATTGATGATCTTCACAAATTGCGCCGGAAGCAGCGCTCCACGCTGATTCAAGAGCTTACAGAAATACGTCCGACGATTGCTATCTGGCTTGCCGAGCGGAGCATTGCCCTAGGCGAGGAATTGCTGTCACAAGGTACTCGTGAAGGGCGCGATCTCCGCGAGTATACGTTGGAAGATCTTTGGACGGCGGGGGGAAGAGGTCAACATCAGTTTCTTACGTTTGCTCAAAATATTCTCGATCGGAGATTGGGAGCACAAAACGAGATTCCACCCGGCGCATTTTCGCAGTATCTACGCGGATCTCTTCAGCCTGACGACGCCCGAGATCAGATAGAGAAAGGTTTTACCGCACTCCGCAATGATGTGGCTCGGTATAAGAAGAATGCTCGGTACGCAGAGTGGATTGCCCGCGCCGAAGATAATTTGACCGATCCGAGTCTTGAATCACTGCAGGAGCTGTACACCACGAGAATCTTGCTGGCGCGCGACGAGCTAAAGCGTCAGATGAGTTTGGAGCTAGCGCCATTACCGGCCGAGGAACTTGATCAGCGTGATAGCTCTCAAGTCCAGGCGGCCGCTGACATTTTCCTTCATGAGGAACTCAGAATACCGTACTACTACGGAATTGAGCGCCTCTGCACCATGGCCACAAACAACGTTGAAGAACTCCTTTCCCTGGCGGCTGCGCTGTACGATGGTCTGCGAGCGAAGCAGATACTACGGAGAACCGAGCTTCTGCTATCACCTCTTGAACAAGAGAAGCTGCTTAAGGAAGTCGCGAAGCAGAAGCGGGATTTCATCCCCAAGAACCATACCGAAGGAACACGGGCCCAGCGATTGCTTGATGCTATCGGATCGTATTGTAAGGATAGAACTTTTCTGCCAAATGCCCCCTACGCGCCAGGGGTTACCGGAGTCCGCTTGTCGCAAGCGGAGCTGTTCAAGCTAAATTCCGGCGGCCTCAAGGAATTTGCCGGCGCACTGAAAAGGGTTCTAGCGGAGTGTGTGGCCGAGAACCTTTTGGTTTCTCGGCAAAGCGCGGCGAGCACTTCGCGCGAGGGCGGAACAGTCTTCTATCTTAATCGTATGCTGTGCATGCATTACGACCTGCCTCTCCAAATGGGCGGGTGGCAGGACATCGACGTGGAGAGTCTGATCGAGTGGATGGAACGGGGAAGAATTCCGAATAAGCGGAAACTCTTGGAGGCGCTTTAGATGTTATGGCAGCATTATGTGTTCCGGCGCGGCCAGGAAATTCATCCCACGTGGGATCTGTTATTCGAGCACCGACCCACAAGGCTGTTGTACATCGCTGGGTTAGGGTTTGACGTGCGGGCGCAGGCGGTCATGCGGGCTTTTGTCGAGAACCTTCGCGAAGCGCGGCCCGTTATTGAGCAGGCAAATCTCCTGCTCGTCGGTTTTACAGGCTATGAGCTTAGCAATGAATTACGCGAGCAAACCGATGAGAATGGGAGGGTGCTTGCTGAACTATTCAAAGTGCTCGGCGACACAACTACGGTTTCGATTGGCTCCTCCATCCCTGGAGAGGAAGATATCAGCGCGAGCACGGCTCTCCGGTTAGGGACGGAGCAAGCGCTCACACATCTGGATCAACAGACGGATGTAGTTCTTGATGTGAGTTCACTACCTCGGGTTGTGTATTTGGCCCTGATGACGGCCATTCTGCACAAACTGATACCAAACAAGGCGGCACCGAATGCGCTGTTCGCCAACGGCGTGAATTTTCAAGTGCTTGTTGCGGAAGATGCTTCGCTCGATGCCAGAATTCGATCTGAAGACCCGAGTAACGACTTGATCTTAATCCCGGGGTTTTCGAGTGCATTGCATGCTGAAAGTTTTCAAGATTGGCCTCTCGTATGGTTCCCAATCTTGGGCGAGAACAAGGTGGGTCAGCTTCAGAAGGTTATGGGGCTGGCAATCCCGCCTAATGCAGAAATCTGTCCTGTCCTGCCCCACCCATCACGAGACCCACGGCGTGCGGATCGGCTCCTCGGCGAGTACAGGCAACCGCTGTTTGATGCGAGACAAACCCCGACGACCAATATTCTTTTGGCCCACGAGTCGCATCCGTTTGAGGCCTACCGCCAACTGCTCAGCGCTATGATGCGATACCGGGAAAGCATGCAAATAATGGGCGGATGTCGTCTTGTGGTAACGCCGCTTGCAAGCAAGCTAATTACGCTGGGAGCAGGATTGGCTTGCTTTGAGATGCGGCCACCGGACATGAACGCGGACTTTGGCGTCGCGATTCCCTATGCGGAACCGACGCGCTACGTGGTTTCTGTCGAGGCACTCCGTGAGTCGAAACCTGAGATCTCCGCTTTGATACTTACTGGGGATGCATACGATGATAGGGCCCCCTAGATACTGCAGCAGCTTATGCATAGCGGTGGGTTAGCGTCAGACCGAAGCGTCTGTTCCGGGTGACACTACAAGGCCTTTCCCGTGGTCGCTTTCATTGATCAGCCTGACCTTGAGAGGATTGATTTTGGCATTCTGAAGTG
>PLQW01000058.1:5029-5196 GCA_003160215.1 Acidobacteriaceae bacterium | reverse complement strand
TCGCAGTGGTCAAATAAATCAGGAAAAGATTTCGCGAAGGCTTTGGACAGTTTCAGCATGGTGTCTCCGGAGGAAAAGAACGGCCAGTTGGAACTGCACCTGGAGTTTTGGACGCAAGAAAGGGACTGGCCGGATAAAACCACGGTTCAACTGGATTGGAACCAGGT
>PLQW01000058.1:0-4992 GCA_003160215.1 Acidobacteriaceae bacterium | reverse complement strand
GCAAAGACGCAAAGACGCAAAGTCTGGTAGGGCCGCGTTGCCGCGCAGCCATCATACCCGGCGGCCCAGTTTTTTAGATACCACACGAATTGACACATCGCGGAGCGATGCTTTGACGGTAGTCACGGGATTCATCCCGTGGATCCAGTGCCGATAATCCATTTCGTCGCGGAGCGACGATTGAAACCGGTGCCAACTGGAAGTCCAGCATTAGGAATAGCAGCCTATGCGTCGGCTGAAGTCCTAAACGCGCCTAAATTGAGAGATATTCCAAAATCTATTCAAGAACTTGCTCGTGAAAATCAAAAATTAAAACGCTCTCCGGTTGGAATGTTGTTCAAATACAGTGGCGAAAAGGTTTAATTAGAATTTGAACGCTGACAAAACTTGCCATTCATCCGCACTTGCTTTTCATCCGCCGGTGGAGCATTTTAGGTTTCAAGGATTAACAAATCGAAACAAAAGGATTAAAAATTATGGCACACGAACTACCGCCCCTGCCCTATCCCAAGGAAGCTCTGGAACCGCACATTGACGCGCTGACGATGGAAATCCATCACGACCGCCATCACAAGGCTTACGTGGACAATCTCAACAAGGCCATTGCCGGCAACGCCGCGCTGGAAGCCAAATCGCTCGAAGCGTTGATCGGCAACCTCGCGTCCGTGCCCGACAACATCCGCGGCCCGGTGCNNGTGCGCAACAACGGCGGCGGCCATTGGAACCACTCGTTCTTCTGGAAACTCATGGCGCCCAAGGCCGGCGGTGCGCCCACCGGCAAGCTCGCCGACGCCATCAAGGCGTCATTCGGCTCCTTCGCGGAATTTCAGGGCAAGTTTGAAGCGGCGGGCATCGGCCGGTTCGGCAGCGGCTGGGCCTGGCTCGTATCGAACGGCGGCAAACTCGAAATCGTTTCCACCGCCAACCAGGACAATCCGCTCATGGGCAAAGCCATCGCCGGTTGCGAAGGCAAGCCGTTGCTCGGCGTGGACGTTTGGGAACATGCCTATTACCTGAAATATCAGAACAAGCGCGCCGATTATCTCAAGGCCTGGTGGAACGTGGTGAACTGGGCGGAAGTCAACAAGCGCTTCCAGAACAGCCAAAAGTAAGAGCGGGAGAGTTGTGGAATGCGAAAGGGTGCCGCGCGCACCCTTTTTTCGCTGGGTTGAATTGGTCTCTCAGTTTCGAGTTTCAAGTTTCGAGTTTCGAATGGGGAAGAGTTTCGGTCTTCCGATTCGGCCGGCGCCGGATTGAAACGACCCATTCGCGCCGCATCTCTCGTGCTCCGAATCCGCTTTCACCCGACGATCCCACTGAATATCCGCAGGCCAACTGACCCAAGTTCGCCCTGAGTCCTCATCGCCCGCGTGGCGCTGCGTACACCGGTCAGTTCTCTCGGGCAAGCCAGCGAACATAGGCAGCCATGTCGATGGCCGGGGCGGTGCCCATTCTTTGTAGTCGGGTGATGAGTTCGAGGAGAAAGCACGTAGTCGCTTTGTCATGTGGGGCCGAGGAAACGCAGTTTGCCCCCTCGCAACCGAAGGTTCCATAGGCGGCGATGCAGCCGAAATCGAGCCGGCCTTCGTCCTGGTCGGCGGCGAGGACGGGCGAAAGATATTTTCCGATGGTCGCTGTTTTCCATGCGCTTTCAAAAGCGAGAAATCCCGCCAGAATAGGCTGCGGGCTTGCTGTGCGCTGGCCGTCGATCGTCTGCACGGGCGCGCTCGTGCGGTGGAGACGGCGTACTGTCGCGACCTTCTGCTGCGCATATCTCACGAACTCCGCCTTAATCTCCTGCTTCGCTTCGAACAGGGCGTAGACGGCTTCCGCCGGCACAATGATCTCATTCTGGAGCTCGAAAATCAGTGGCGTGTACTGGCGGTCGAAAAGCACCACGTCAATCTGATCGCTAAACTGGCCGTTGCTGTCCACGATGGTCGCTTTATCCACGGCATAGCGTTGCGGTAGGTATTTTCTGAAAAGCGTAGTCCAAACAGCTTCGCTCCCGTCGCCCTTGGCAACCGGATGCCCGAGTGCCTCGCGGGCTGTTTTCAAGTCTTGCGCTACGCGTTCATGCAGGGCCTGCATGAGTCTCGGCAGCGACCAGTCGCTTTTGCTCATCGCACGATGTCCTCCCAAGACGATGCAGCGGCTTGCCTCGCAGCCCCGGCGGCTGCGCTGACCTTTGCCTTTTCCTGTGCCGTGAGATCTTCCGAAATAATGTTGTTGGTGTTTGCCGGATCGGCGATTCTGGCTGCCGAAAATGAGTCGCGGAGATAGTCGAAGACCATCATGACGCGCTGCGATAGCGTCGGCTGAGGGTTGTAGGATAAGAGGCCCGGCAACGGTCTCGCCGATAGAGCGCGGATGACCGAGAGCTCAAGATAGAACGATGGGAAATCGAGCCCTTTCTGATTTCTCCAGAGCTTCACAATGCGTATCTCGTTTGCCCGTCCCGCGCCAATAACCGTTCGGGCATGGGTAAGAACGTTGGTTTTGGTCCAGGTGTCGGCTTTGCGTCGGTACAGGCTGTGATCGCCCGAAAGCGCGTTTTGGCGTTTCCCCGGCACCAGATCCACGGAGTACTTCGACACGGTTACATTCAGCGAAACGTTCTGGCGCTTGGGCGAGTAGCCAGCGGATGTCAGGCAGTCGAATAGTTTGTTGTATACCTCTTTCAACGTTTCGTTGGTATGCTCCGACAGGGATAGAAACAGGTCGATATCCGTCCCGCTGCGAACCGCAGTGCCTTTCATGAAAGAACCGCTAGGATAGACACCAAGCAGATTGTCTCCTGCCCATTGCCGCAGGGTGGGCATTAAGGTAGCTTGCACGCCAAGTAGCGGTGAGTTTGGGCCCGCATCCACCGCTTCACGCAGAAGGATTCCGTGTAGATACTGGTCGGCGGTCATGGTTAATAGTGATTGTAAGCTGGTGCCCCATCAGTTGTAATGGAATCCATTACAGTGTAATATTTTGGTATGCCTACTGCTACTGCAAGGAAATCGAAGGTCTACACGATCAGCCTCCCGCCCGAACTTGCACGAAAGGCTGAGGCGCTGGCTCGGAGGGACAGCCGCACTATGAGCGAACTATTCCGGGAAGCCTTTCGCACCTATTCCGCGCAGCAGGCGCGGCGGACACTGGATGAGTTGGGCGAGTATGCGGCTGGCCGCAATCCGAAGGGCTACACCGAGGCCGATGTTCCCCGGCTCATCAAAGAAGTGCGTGCCGGGAAGCCGCGCCGCAGGGTGCGGTCTAACGGGTGATCGTCGTCATCGACACAAACGTCTGGGTTTCCGCGCTTCAGTTTGCGAAACATCGCGGCACGCCGACGCGGGCGCTCGAAAAAGCTATAAGCGAAGACGTGATCGCTACCTGCGATGAGATTGACGCGGAAATCGTGCGCGTCCTGACGGAAAAGTTCTCCTGGGAACAACCCCGGGCAACATCGGCGCTGCAAGTAATTCTGGCGCGCGGCATCCGTGTGAAGATTCGAGGCACGGTAAAGGAATGCCGTGATCCGGGCGACGATATGTTTCTGGAGTGCGCCGTTCTTGCGAAAGCGGATTTGCTGATTGCAGGGGACAAGGATTTGCTGACTCTCGGCGCGTACAAGGGAACGCGCATTATCACTCCCACGGAATATCTGAGAGCTCGATAAAACTATCCGGCCACTGCTCAGAGATGAGCTCTGGGGCACCAACCCGGTTCAACTTAGTATCGTAATGCCCTGTGCAATAGCGGCCGTGCGCAACGGGTGGTCCGAGGTCGCCAGAGGCAGACGAGTACGCAACGCTAATTGCAGATACGCGGCGTCATACGCCGCGATGTTGTGAGCACGCGCCACAGATTCCAAATCGACATTAGCCCAGATATCCTGGGACTCCACGCGGATAGGCAGTGCTTTGAGGAGAGTGAGATACTCCCCGATTTGCTGCTCGGTTATCCTCTTGCGCTTGGCGTGCGAAACGAAGATGGCGTTGGCAATCTCAAATGCCCAGATTTCCGGTGCGAGAGCATCGCCCGAAGCGAGTTGTTTGAGCACTCGGCGGCTGTAAGCCGTGTCTTCGACGGGGTCTCCCGGAAAGCACCACGAGACGGCTACCGAGGCATCCAGAACGAAGACTGCCATTAAAAGCGGTGCCCTTCGTGCAGAAGGGTGCGGGTCACAGGTTCGCCAAGGCTCAAATGGTATCTGTCGCCGAACTCAAGCATCCGGCGCACAGCAGCCTCGCGCGCTGGCATGCCCTTATGTCCTGTCGATGATATTGCTCGGGACGAGCTGAGCGCAGCTCCTTCGACCATCGAAAGAAGATATTCCTCCAAGGTCACGCCATGTGCCTCGGCTTGGGCTATCAACCCTGCTTCCACTTCCGGCCTGAGATTCAATGTGACGGTCACGCTGGTTGTCCAAACTCTATGCCATTCCATTCTAACCTACCGCTTCGACAGAGGGTTGTCCCCCGCGAAAACGCTATAGAAGCGACACACTCGGCGATCATGTTTTGCTGCGCGCCTCAGAGCCTGCCCTGAGCCCGCCGAAGGGTTCGCGTCCATCGTTGGACGCAAACCTGGGCTCGGGAACGTCCTAGCGCACTAACCCCAGGTTAGCCCAACAGAAGGGCGAACCTGGGGCACCAGCCGGGGAACCCTAGATCCTTGGAACCATATCAATGACGATGCGGCCCGGCGTACCCCTTCGCTCCGCTTCCTTAGCTAGGGACGAGAGGAGTTCGATGACTTTCTCCTCTCGCATCAGATGGTGCTGAATCGCCGTGATAAAAAACTTAAAGTGCTCCAGCTCTATAACCGCATCGTCAAGTCGCTTCTTAACCGCTGGACTCCTGGTGCCCGCATCCGACACCTCGAACCCTATTTCGCGCAACTTAGAGAGTAGGTGAATAGGGTTATAGAAAGAGAACAACATCACCTCACGAAAATAGAGCTTCCCCAGGAACTCCGCATTGATTTCGCTACTCTGATCTG
>PLQW01000214.1 GCA_003160215.1 Acidobacteriaceae bacterium | reverse complement strand
CTGTGCCAACGACAGAAGTGTCAGCTCATTCAGCCGGTCACGAAGAAGTCCCGCCCGCCTGGCCATTCAACGCCACAGAAAAGTTAGATCCTGATGTCAGGGAACGTTTGAGTATGCACTGCTCCTGGTGCGTTTTGGATTGTGGCGAGGCACACTGCGTCGGGCTGTCGGTGAAAGCCTCTCCAAACCTGATTGGGCGGTTGGTGATGAAGCGGATCCTCCGGCCTGTCGGCGTCGCAGTCATGCTGATGAAGCTGACATCATTACCCAAGGTGCCAGGGATTGTGATGCGGCCAACCGCCTTCATCTTCTGTAAGGCAAGGACCAACCCCTGGTTCTGTCCCTTCTGGAACGCCTGCACCAGGAGTTCTCGATCTTCCGGGGTGGAAAACTCGTAGATAATCAGCGTGATGCCGATGTTGTGTCCGAGCTGGGTACTGGTGCCCCAGGCGGTGGCGTCGATGGTTTCAGACTTGTCTCAGGAGAAACCGGGGATGCTGCCGATCATCATCAACCCCAGGACCAGCAAGCTCGGAATCGCGGTTCTGACAAGTTTCGATTTCTTATACATGTTTATCTCTTCTTTCCGATTGACGCTAAACCGGGATTTCCCTTTCTGACTCGAAAACGAAACCATAATACACCCGTACCACCCGTCGGGAGTGTTCCCAATGAAAGTCGTTTCACAGTGTCGCGAGCAGGCAAAACGGGTGTACCATGGTGCCGTTTTCGAGATCACAAAGGAAATTCCGACTAATGACCGAAATCTCCAACGCTGCTTCCACACTCCAGGTTCCTTTCTATTGCGGACAACACTATGACAAAGCCAGATTATTCAGTGCTCGTCGCGCAGCAGCGCGAATTCTTCCTTTCCGGCGCCACCAGACCCGACTCGTGGCGCAAGGCGCAACTGGAAGCCGTCAAGGCGCTGTTCACAGAAAATCACGATGAGCTTTGCGACGCGCTCTGGAAAGATCTTCGCCGCAACGTCACCGACGCCGATCTGATGGACGTCGCCTACTGCGCCAAGGAAGCCGACTACGCTCTCGAGCACCTCGCCGTATGGATGGAGCCACACCGCGCTCCGATGCCGCTGGTGTTCGAGCCCGGGCACATCCGCGTCCGCCGCGATCCGCTCGGCGTGACGCTCATCATTGGCGCCTGGAACGAGCCTTTCATGCTGACTTTCGGGCCATTGACGGCGGCGCTGGCCGCGGGGAATACCGCAGTGCTGAAGCCGTCGGAGGTCGCCGCCTCATGCGCTGCAGCGGCGGCACGCCTAGTGCCCAAATATTTCGACCCCCGTGCGGTCGCGGTGGTCGAGGGCGCCGTCCCCGAAACGACCGCACTGCTAGAGCAGCAGTGGGACTTCATCTTCTTTACCGGCAGTCCTCCGGTCGGCAAGATCATCCATCAGGCGGCGGCGAAGCATCTGACCCCCTGCGTGCTGGAGCTGGGCGGCAAGAATCCGACGATCGTGCACTCGTCCGCAAAGCTGAAAGTGTCAGCGCGGCGCATCGCCTACGGCCGCTTCATGAACTCTGGGCACATTTGCACTGCGCCCGACCATGTTCTCGTGTGGCCCGAGGTCAAGGACGAGTTTGTGGGGCACTTAATCGAGAGCATCCGTGAATTCTACGGCGACGATCCGCAGAAGAGCCCAGACTACGGGCGTGTGATCAACCGCCGGAACTTCGACCGCCTCGTGGGATTGATCGGCAGCGGTAAGATCGCCGCCGGAGGCAAGACCGACGCGGCCGAACTCTACATTGCGCCGACCGTACTGGTGGATGTTTCGCTCGATTCACCCATCATGCAGGAGGAAGTGTTTGGCCCGATTCTGCCTGTGCTCGAGATCGAATCGGTCGAAGCGGTGATCAAGTGGGTCAACGAGCGTCCCAGCCCGCTTGGCCTCTACGTGTTCGCCGAGGGCGCCGACGTGGTCGAGCGCATCCTGGACGCCACCTCGTCGGGCGACGCGGAGGTGAATGACTGTGCCATCCACCCGCTCTTCCCTGAGCTTCCGTTCGGTGGAGTGGGTAACTCCGGGATGGGCAAATATCACGGCAGGTGGGGATTTGAGGCGTTCACCAATGCCCGAGGCGTCCTTTATCACAGCGCCAAACTGGATCCCGGCGTGCGTTACCCACCCTACACGAAACACACTTTAGAGCGCCGGATCACCAGCGCACTGACACCGTAATTCGTGGAAAGGCGAATGCTGCACATCACGCGTCCGACTATTGCGAAAGACATACGTGAGGCCGCCATCGATTGCTCAGACCCTATTCTTCTCGCGCCTCAAGAATTCGTTTAGACGTACTTGTCTTTGCCGGGTCAGAACGAAGTGAAACATATCGTGATTGTCGGAGGAGGTTTCGCCGGATTGAGCTGTGCTCAAAAAATAGCCGCTCATCCAGATGTACAAGTCAACTTGATCGACAGGAGTAATTACGGTCAGTTCCAGCCTGTGCTGTATCAGGTCGCCCGCGGAGTTGAGCACGAGCGACGTTGCGTTCATGCTGTTCAGCGTGCTTAGAGATCACACGAATATTGACGCAAAAGTGGAAGAGGTAACTGCAGTAAGTCTAAAGGCGCGCACCGTCACAACCTCGCAGGGCCGGACGTATCGTACGGAGAGTGCCGTCCGTGATCACACCGAAGCGGTTCGAGCCGACCTGAGATACAAAGCCGGAACGATGGATGTTCTATGAGTATTGCAACTGTAACAGGGGCAGATCCAGGGTCAGGCCGCTCTCATCGAGCTGCGAAATACTCAACTTGCCAATCGCATTAACCTGCATCTTGCTTTAGGCGGCAGTTTCGATAGTTCGGCAGCTACAAGCATCTCAGCGGCAACGACCGCGAATAAACCTTAGCTCCAGAATTCCTATAACGAGAGGGAAAAACATGATTACCAAATCCAACCACTATGATGTGATCGTGATCGGCTCGGGTTTCGGCGGCAGCGTGGCTGCACTCCGGGCCACCGAAAAGGGCTACAGGGTAGGCGTGCTCGAGTCGGGGCGGCGCTGGCTCGACGAGGATATTCCCACGACCAGCTGGGATGTCCGCAAATTCGCCTGGCAGCCAGAGGCTGAAATGTATGGCATCCAGCGTATGGAGTTTCTCGACGACGTGCTGGTGCTGTGCGGTGCCGGCGTCGGCGGCGGATCGCACGTCTATGGCAACACGCTCTATGTTCCGCCGAAAAAGTTCTTCGACGCCCCCGAGTGGGCTGGAATCACAGACTGGGCAGGTGAACTGGCCCCCTACATTGATCAGGCGACCCGGATGCTCGGGGTGGTACGCGTCCCCTACATGGACACGCCGGTGGATCGACTCATGCGCGAGGTCGCGCAGGACCTGGGGAAGGGCGATTCCTACAACAAGGCGCCGGTCGGCGTCTATTTCGGCACGCCGGGCGTGGAAGCCGACGATCCCTATTTCGGCGGCGAAGGTCCCCGGCGCCGTGGCTGCATCAACTGCGGGAACTGCATGATCGGGTGCGGACGCGGCTCCAAGAATAAGCTCACCGTGAACTATCTTTACCTGGCGGAGAAACACGGTGCCCAGGTTTTCGAACTGCATGAGGTCCACGAGATCAAACCGCTGCCGGGCGGCGGATTTGAAGTGCATGCCCGTCACCCCGGCTGGATGCAGCGTGCGGCGGATCTCCACCACCACACTTACACGGCCGATCAGGTGATTGTCTCCGCGCACGCCTACGGCTCTGCCAAACTGCTGCACCACCTGAAACATGTGGGCATGCTGCCGGGCCTGTCGGATCAATTGGGCAAGGGCGCGCGCACGAACTCCGAACAATTGATCTCGATCACGTTGCCCTATGCCAATTGGAAACACGACCCGGAGAAAGTTCATATCACGCCCGGATCTGTGTCCATCACCTCGGGTGTATGGCCGGACGCTCAAACCAGCATTGAACCGGTTTACTACGGAGTGAGCAGCGACATCATTGCTTTTGCGCTGACCTATCACCAGGAAGGTGCCCAGAAACATCCCGTGGAGGGTTGGCTCAAGGAGTTGATCGAGCATCCATCCAAGGTGCTGAGCCGGTTTGACGCTCGCCACTGGTCGGAACGCCAGGCTGTGATGCTCTGCATGCAAACCTCCGATACGTCAATCGAGTTGTTCTGGAAGGATGACATGTTGCGCAGCCGTCACGGTAGCGGGACGCCGCCCTCCACCCACATCCCGGTGGTGGAGGACTTCGTCGACAGGTTGGCGAGGAAGATGCACGGCGACCAAGCGGCCTTGTGGTTCGAGGTCCTAAATCGCACTGCTTCGGCGCATTTCATCGGGGGTATGTCCATCGGTGAAAGCACCGACGACGGCGTGGTGGATCCCTACCAGCGCGCGTTCGGACATCCCGGCCTTCACGTTATGGATGGCAGTGTGATGCCCGCCAACCCGGGCGTGAACCCGTCGCTGATGATCACCGCGCTCGCCGAACGCGCGATGTCCTTTTGGCCGAACAAGGGCGATCCAGATCTGCGGCCATCGCTTGGTTCGACATATCAACGATTTCCGGCGATCATGCCGCATAGACCCATCGTGCCGGACACCGCTCCAGGCGCGCTTCGGCTTAATGCCCGGAAGGAAGACATCATCCCGCTCTATCCCTACTAACTCGAAACGACGACCATTCGAAAAGGAGAACCGATCATGAGTACTGCAACCATCACGACCGAATTTCGTACGTTGGATGCCGGATCCAGGCTGCCCGACAATTACGTCAACCCCTACTACCTGGAAGACTTGAAACGGCGGGTGGCGGTGGCACGCGTCGGCGGGAAACTCTTCGCCTTCGACGACTTGTATGAAGGCTGCCCGCTGTCCGGCGGACTGCTCACCGGCACCACGCTCATGTCACAGTGTGATGGCTCGCAGTTTGAAGTCACGAGCGGCGCCGTGCTGCGTGGACCGGCGAAAGCGCCCCTCAAAGTGTATGAAGTACGCGAGCTAGACGGTAAGATTCAGTTGCGGATCTGACGTTGGCGGGGGAGTGGCCCAAGGAGCGGATCGAAGGCTGCGGCTGAATGTCGTTGGCGCTACCAATCCAGATGAAAGACTTCGGATTGAGACTGTGCCTCGCCACAATACAAAACGCACCAGGAGCAGTGCATACTCAGGAGTTCGCTGACATCAGGATCTAACTTTTCTGTGGCGTTGAATGGCCAGATGCGCGGGACGTCTTCGGAGCCGGCGGAATGGGCGGATACTTCTGTCGTTGGCACAGACA
>PLQW01000218.1 GCA_003160215.1 Acidobacteriaceae bacterium | reverse complement strand
TCATGAATAATGCGGGCTAGGTCGTGTGGGCGGAGATGAATGTTGATTATCCAGGACGGGACGTGCTCCAAACGTCGCAAGTGGGAGACTCTACCGCCGTCTGTCTCAAACGTGGAAAGGTTGCGAGAGACCCGTATAACTGGTTTCGATAAACCGGGCCGCACCTCGCTGTGGACCTACTGCAAAAGGGCGTGCCGTTTGAGCACGTACGTATCAAAGCGGCCCTGGGCACCGCAGTGTAACCACAACCGAGCGCCACTATGCAAGTGGGTGAACGGCAGGTAGGCGAGCCTAAGACCTCAGCGCGGAGATTATCTCGGACCTACCCAAGTGATCTACGATAAAATCACTGTACCCCGGATGGGCGAATATCCGAATCTTGTCGACACGCTTGTCGAGTTGCTCGTCATCCAGAGCCACTCGCCAGGTTCCAAATCGGGGTACGGGACTCGCGAACTGTGCGGAGTGTACGTTCGCCGACTCTTCTGTTAGATATCTGAGGCCATCTGAGCCCCCTCCGCCTCTTCTCGTACTCTTGATGGGGATATCGACAAGGATGAGCGGCTGAACTCCCTCCAGCTCTTCCATCATAAGGCGAGACGATTCAGGCGAATCTGACGGGAGTTTTGCGTGTAGCTTCTTGATGAGATTAGTCTCCCACACGCGGCGAAGTTTTTCGATTTTTTCCAAATCCCCATCCAGTCGGTAGTTGCGAAACTGATCGTAGATATCCTTGTGGAGCCTTTGCTCCTCGTCACGCTCTTTGTCTTTGTCCCTCTGTCTATATATCTCCAAAGGGTCTTCGCCGCTCAGTACTGCAATTCGATGATAGAGTCGCCTAGACCTGAGAGCGATAAGCACTTCTCGTTCCGCAGCACCCTTTGCAAATTGATACATAAACTGAAGCAATGCGTCGTCCGTCGCGCCTAACTCTGGACACGGTACACCGTCAGTGGTGACCTCGTGTGCGGTTGCTGACGAGAAATCCTCACCCACTAGTTCGTCTATCACCGTCGTTTTAGTTTTCGATTTGGGTTGTGAGACGCGCTCCTTCAGCGGGAAACGGTAGAACAGCGGATCAAAAACACATTCATAGAATGCGGCCCACAACTCGTCCTTTTCCGCTGGCATCTTGTTCTCAATCAAAATCATCCGTACTGCATACGCTAACATTGTTTTCATGCAGCGAGCAGTGTGCTGCCAATATACCTGTGTAAACATGTCCTTACGAGCTTGGCTTAAAGAGCTCGCGACTGCAAGCGCTTTTTCGTGTTACCCGATTTCAGCGAAGTCAAGCACATCCTTAATTTCTCGATTATCCTGGCGCACCGGCGTCGCGGCGTGAACGACGGTGAGGTGCTCAGAGATATACGACGGCTCACGAGCTTGGTCATATATTCCTGGAGCACGGTGGCTGCCAATTGAGAAGAGATCACGGTCCGCGTTCTGTCCTACGCCCGCAGCAGCTTGAGCCTCCTGACCCGGCTGACGTTAAGCGCGAGAGGGATGCGAACGCGTTCGCGGCGGAACTCCTCATGCCAGAGCGAACAATGCTGCGAGAATTCAAAAAGAGATTCGAAGTGGACCGACTGTGTATCCGATCATCTCACGCTCAACTCGTGCTGAAGACCATTTTCAATAGGGCGGAGGATGCTGCTATCCCATTAGCGGTAAGTCGTTATCCAGTCAATTCTCAGCCACTGATGGACTTCTTCGGCGTTTCGCCTACGGCCATGCGCATTCGCCTGTTGGAGCTTAGCCTCGTCTACTAAAAAGCAGCTATTTCTGTGTCAGCTTTCCCGCCTCCGCCGGAGCATGGGCGCGGGCAGCGTGATGCGGAGGAGCCTGTCTCATGTGCCAGTGGGCCAACGTTCGTCAATCGCCTTCATAATCTCTTCCGCCCATCGCACGGCGTCCGCAATCGCGCTCATCGTGGCCGGAACTCTCCGCCCCGCATCAGCGGGCCTGAAGGTCCGCATTACCCCAAGCTACAGCCACGCTGGAAGTGCACTAGAAAATCTTGGGACCGTACGCAAACGCTCCGACTACTGCACCACCTAGGACGAGCAAGGCTGGATTGATCTTGACCCGGAGCAAGATGACGAACACGAGGAATGCAATCGCCGCTGTAGTGGCTCCGGTCACTGCCCCTTTTGCCAGGGTGAAGCAGCCGGCAAGGAGCAGGCCGATCGATACGGGCGCAAGTCCCTTCTGAATCGAATCCCTCCAGGGCCACTTGGCAAGCTTGATCCAAAGGCGCCCTACCAGAAACGCCAGCACAGCCGTCGGCCCGAAGAAGGCGATCAGGACGACCACAGCCCCCAGTGTCCCGGCCGCCCAGTCGCCGATCGAGACGATCATCATCATGTTGGGCCCGGGAGCCATCTGCCCCATACTGTAAAGATGGATGAGTTGCGTGAAGGTGAGCCAGTGGTGGACATCCACGGTCAGAATCTTGAGTTCGGGAAAGGCCGCCATACCGCCGCCGACCGTAAGGATCGACAAATAGGAAAAAACGCGAATGAGCGCCGGTATCTGATTCATCGTGCCGCCCCCTCTTTGTCAGACTTCCGCGGGTGGTACCACAGGATTGCGATCAACCCCACGGCGATCAGCACCCGCGGTACCGACTGGTGAAGGTAGTTGACTCCGAGGACGGTGATCGCAATGAATATCACGTCGTATGTATGGGCGAGCGACTTCCTGCCGAGTTGCCAGGTTGTCGCGAGGATGAGCCCTACCGCCGCCGCCGCTACACCTTTAAGCGCGGCCGTCACCATGGGCCGATCGCCATGTACGTGGTACGCCATGCCTACCGCATACATCAGCAGTGCGCCCGGTAGACAGATGCCGACCACGGCCGCTATGGCCCCAAGCGCTCCTCGCAACTCATCCCCTACGAGGATCGCCATGTTGGTGGCATTGAGGCCGGGCAGGGTTTGGCTGATGGCCAGAAACTCGACGAATTCCTTATCGTTGATCCAGCGACGCTTGCTCACGAGACCGTTTCGCAGATAGGCGACAACGCCGCCGCCAAAGCTGGTGGCCCCGATGAGCAGGAACTCGATGAATATATCGCCGACGGAAATCTCTCGTGGTGCCGCGGAAGTGCCCAGCGCGGCTTTAGGGTCAGGTGCTGGTACCGCAGCAGTGTCATTCATGGCTTTGGGGTGCGTTGCCTTTCAGCCGGTAAACCATTCCTGTCTTGGTTGTGCCCAGCGAAATCCACTCCTTCACGTCCTGCTGCAGCGTGATGAAGAACTGTTCGCACAGCTTCTTTGCCTTATCGCTGACTTCTTCTTTGCGGTTGAATCTGACCTGGTAGGCGAATTCTCCCACCAGCGGTAAATGCTCGCCTCGGGTGCGCCACAGCGCCACGTTGCACTTGGCCACGAATCCTTTGCCAAAGTCGAGTTGCCCGAGTTCCAGCAGCACTTCCTCGACGATCCCTTCGTTTACCAAGCCGATCCTCTCGTCTTCCGATGTTTGCAGGACGGAGAGCGCTGGGAACACGTGGGCCAGAGTCGACATCGCGAGACGGTCCGCACCCTCGTGCAACTGGCTCAAGCCGAAGACGCAGTTGTGCGAGTACAGGATGCGAAATCCGCCGATCTGGTCCTTCAGCGGTAAAACCTCCGCTTTGAACTTGATCCGATAGGCGCCTGAGATATTTGGCCGCACGTCCAACGCGGCCGTCTTCTGCTCGTCCGGATGACGGAACTTGAAAACGATTTCCGGATCGCCCACGGGAAAACCGTCGACGTAGCTTATGCGCCGCCGAAGGATAAAGGCGTTGTTGTAGAGGCGAAAATCAGGGGTGTCACCAAAAATGATTTCCCTTACATCTGGCCTCAGGCCGATCTTAGGGTCGGTGATATACCCAACTTTCAAACCCTTTGCCGTGCGCTGCACTAGCTTGCCGAAGTCACGGAAGCTCTCGACCGAGGTGAAGCGATCAGGTTTCAGGATGAGCTTGGCTTCAAGATATTGCACCCGATCTTGAGGATGACCGTCACTGTAGGTCGCCGCGCCAGATGCATCGTCGTTCTTGGATTGCTTATCTTTCTTTTTTTTCTTGTCTTCTTTTGCTTTTGCCACTTGGATACCTCCATGTGCATGACCGCCTGCCCCAGGTGAGCGCGATTCGGCGATGTGCTCTCCATACTTACTCCCTCAAAGGCGGGAGCGCCACTGGGAAAATTCGTAGTTTGGACTATGCAATTCAGTCATAAGGGGCGGTGATTGAGCCCAGAGGTCCGCCCAAAGCTGGGTCCCTGGGGAAGGAGCCTCCGGGAAACTGCCGGACGATTACTTGGCGCGGGCGAGCGCTTCCGCCTTGCGAATGGCGGCCTCATGCAAATCGTAGGCTTCGAGGGCCTTGCGGGCTGCTTCGCGGGCCCTACTGGTACTCATTCGCTTCTCTGCTTCGGCGAAGAGATCTTCCGCGTCCTCATGGGCGTTGTACGCGTCATCATCCGCTTCCTTCACCCGCTTGACTACGGTCATGACATGGGAATCGATCTTCGGCACTGCTTCCTTTTTCCCGAGCTTCGCTTTCTGCCGCGCTTGTTTAACGTCGCCGTCTTGCGAGACTAGCTGATTGTAAGCAATCTTCAGATCGTCGCTCCAGGTCGCCTTGACCTTCATTTCGAATTGATCGAGGGCGCCCCTGGCTACGTCGGCGATCTCCCGCACTCGCTTCTTTTCCAGCAGCCACTTCCAGACACCCCATTCCGTTCCTTCCGTCATGATTGCCCGCGCATCTTCGACAGCGGGAAGTTTTCGCATGGCTAACCTCGCGTACAAAGAATAGTTCGTGGACTTAGTAACGAGAGTCCATGTAGAGATCGTCGCTGCGGCGGGCGAACAGCGACAACCCTACCCTTACCTGTTTCCCGCAGCGTCTGATTGTCGGGCCCACGAAAATTGCTCGAACTGACTAACCGGCAGACCGTACCGGACACACCGCGGGCTTGCCCGCGCAGCCTCGCCGGCCGCGCGGAACAATTGTTTTGCTTATGTTTTGGGACCCATGGGTCGGCTGTGGCTTCGAAAGCGTAGCACTCTACTCAGACGAAGTGCAGCAGCCGGCCACCATCCTCACGCTACTTTCCCAAGATGTTCTTGCCAAACGAGAACTTCGTTCCCACCACGACCCGCACGCTGTTGCGACCGCCATTCAATAGATTCGAGAAAAAGTTATAGTGAACAACGTCGGTGGCTACACGAAGACCAAAGTTCGGCGTGATCTCCCAGGTCGCCCCGCCCCCAAAGCCGTAAAATACTACCGTGTCAGATCTCGACGGATTCGGGCCCAGCAGGCCGGCGACAATCAGTTTGGCGATTGGGTCGCCCGGCTTGACCGTGACGTTCGCGTGCAATGCCCCGAGCGCCGGACGCACGAAGAGAGTCACCTTTTTCATTCCGCGATAGTTGAATTGCGGTCCGGCCTCATACGTATAGGTCGAAGAGTTGTAAGGGACCGATATTACGTACCCGGGCGGGAGGAACGGCAGAAACGGCGCTAATTTCGCCTGTGTTGCCGCATTAAGATCGTTCGGCACCAGCGAACTGTGGCCACCGGCGTAGCTGAAATCGCCACCGAGCGTCAGCCAACTGCGAAGGTTGACGCCAAAGTCACCATCGAATCCGCGCTGGGTCAGATTCAGCGACGGCGTGCTGAGATAGGAATAGGCGCCAAAAGCGCTGAACTGCCTGATGTCGGTTTGTTGTGAGAAACAGGTGAGAGTGGTTAGAAGAACGAATAAGAGCACGACGGAGAGAGTCCGAGGCCGCATGCTAAATCTCCTTTTGCTCGCCCTCAAGTTGAGCAGGGCGGCCAATTACAAGTTTTCAGCGGGACGTAAACCGTGGGCGTTCCTTCGCCTCACTGGCTCCGTCCCAACTGTGCCTGCATCCAGTTTGCCCTATGCGAGTGTCGGGATCAGTAACAAAATGAAATGTTTGTGGTCGCATTCCCAAATTGGAACAGGGAGAGAGTGGAGCTGGATTCTCGCTCTTATCACAACCGTTGTGTGATGGCGCTCGTTGGCAAATTTGAAGGGATGTGCTGTGGACCTGGCGTTGAACTGCTCATAGCCGGAGAATTATTGCCGGTGTCTCACGCCATCTCCGCCTAATCGCTCGTCTGCGCTTCGGCCAGGCGATTCGCGATGATGGTGTAAACGGATGCGTTAAATGCCAACCCGATGTGGTTCCCTGAAACTTCAAAATCGCTGTTGAGATTGCCGGTGATGCAGTACCGCCAATCAACCACGCCATCCTGGCGCGTGTAGATTGCGGTTTCAAACATCGAGCGCGGCATCTTGCGGCGCAGGGAAGCCAGGAAGTTGCACGTGCAGCGTCCGGTGTAGCAGGCGCGCAGCACTCTAGGACCGTGCTCTTTCAAAATGTGCTTGCGCACGGACTCGGCGGCATGGAGGACGGTACGATGAGCCACGGTGCCACGGAAGGGTGAACCTAAGGTAATTACGGATGCGATATCGTCCGGCCGCTGGTTGGCAACCGAGCGGGTGATGGTGCCGCCCAGACTGTGGCCTATGAGATGTATCTTGCGCTCGGTTTCGAGCAGCGCCTTTTCGATGTTCTCGTTGAGACGATGCTGGATGAGCAGGTTCGGACATTCCGCATTCAGGCCAATGCCCGAAAAATAAGGACGGTACCCAATGCGCGCCAGCCAGGAATGCAATTGCTTCAGGTAAGAGTCCGTGCCCAGAAATCCCGGGACCAAGACAACTCCTGAGCCGTCACCGTGCGGTATACCTAGACCATAGTAGACCGGTGAGGCATGCAGCAAGAAAACCTCTGCCCCAAACAACGCTTCCTTCCAAATTGTAACGTCTGCCTCTGCATAGTCTAGTCGATAGCCATTGTTGGGCGTTGCCATAGGCGGTTAGGTGCTCTCCCTTGGTCTTTGAGTTTCCGCTTGCGGTCCCAGTGCGCCATCCCCGGAGCATTAGTGTAGCTGGAGCAGTCAAGAGTTGCCAGGGAATTGTAGGATTTTGTGAAGAGGGAAGGCCCCGGGCACGGCCAGTGCGATTTCTCATTCAGGCACGTGCGAATATTGTAAGGCGAGGTGCCGCAGCATCGTGCTGCGGCACCTCGAACAACTTCCTCCAAGTCACACGCTAAAGAACTACATCTTTACAGCATCAGCTCATGTTTCAGGCTGTAACGTGGGCCGGTGTCATCTTGATGGGCCGCCGTGGGCGCTTCGCGCGGTGGTGCGTCTTGGCAACCGGTTTGTGCTCGGGATGAGGTTTGATGACGGTATCCATCAGGGCCTTCTCCGCATCCACGAAATTCTTAACACCTTGCCGGGTAAAATCCGGCAGTTGCGTGAACGTATCAGGCGCGATCATGTTCAGCGTACGGCCAGTCGCCTTCAGATCTGCGTTCACCTGACGGCCTGCGACATCCATCAGCTTCTTCTGCGCGTCAATGAAGGTGTCCGTGGCATGGCGGGCCAACGTTAATACTTCTGTCGTCTTCATCTTCCTGGTTGTCCCGTTCTTGCCGTTCGTAGCGTTGGTGGCTTCGTCCGCAATTACGTTCAGGAACTTCTTCTGCGAGCGAACGAAAGTGTCGAAGCTCTCGCGGGCGAGTTCGACCAGGCCCTCGCCATCATAGGGCTTGCCGGCCTTTACCGCCGTGAGCCAGGTATGCGTCTGTTTGCTGGCGATCTTAAGAAAGTCCTGCTGCATCTCGACAAAGGTATCGAAACCGCGGCGCATGACATCGGTCAGGGCTGTGGCTGCAGGCGAACCGCCAACTCGTTCCTTAACTCCGTTGGTTACCAGCTCATATTCCTGCTGGACCAGGTTGAGGAGCAACTTCTGTCCTTCAATGAAGTTCGTCATTCCCTCGCCGGTCAGCTCGGTCAAAATCTCAGTCGGGCAATACGCGGGGTCGGCCAGCCGTTCCCGCAGCATGTGCATCGCGCTCGCATTCTGACGCGTGGCCAGATCGACCAGGATTCGTTGCGTGGCAAAGAAGTTTTCGACACCCTGCTGCACCCATCCAGACAGCAAGGAAACAAAGGACGACTCTCGAGAGATGGCCGTGTTCAACTCGTGCTTAACTGTTCTACGCATAATGACCTCCTGTTTGCTGCATCGCAGCATCAACTTAAACCTAGTATTCCTTGCGCTCTTTGTCAATATAAAAGTACAATTATTTTGCGCTGCAACAAGGAGGCGACCCATGGACCCCGACAAGGTAGTCATCAAGAAGTACGCAAACCGCAGACTCTACGACACTTCTGGGAGCCGCTACATCAATCTGGTGGACATCGCCGCCTTGGTCCGAAATGGGACAGACGTGCAGGTGGTGGACGCAAAAACCGGTGAGGACATCACCCGTGTGACCCTGACCCAGATTATCGTGGAAGACGCGAAGGAGCAGCCAACCGGACTGCCGCTGGAGCTGCTGCGGCAACTCATCGTCGCGTCGGACCGCGTCGGCCAGGAGTTCATCATGTGGTATCTGAAATCCGCGTTCGATGCTTACCAAAAGGTGCAGAACACGTTGGAAAGCCGTTTGACCGAGGTGCAATCCGTGGCGCTTTCTCCCCTGCAAATGATGAAGAAGTTCATCCCTGGATCGGCGACGGAAACGGCAAGCGAGCCAGGTACAGAATTGCAAGAGCTCCAAAAACTGCGTAAGCGCATCTCGGAGATGGAAGCCCGTCAAGAGAAACCTAAACGGCCGAAAAAGCGCCGCCGCGCCACGGCGTAGACAGTGGTGACATAGCCGCATTGTCGCAACGCTCGCGCCCGTCCTTGACAATCGCATCCTGGCGGCCCACGATTCGCAATAGGCCAGACACTTATGCCGCAGACTGCAAACATCGTGCAGTTGAAGCCTCGCACGCTGGAGGCGTTCGAAGCGTACATCCGCGAGGCCGAAGCAGCCATGGAGCCCTCATTGCACGGGCACGGCGCATTCCTGTGGTCGGACACCGATCCCCAGATAGCGCAGCAAGTGCGGCATGGAGACATTGCCGCGCAACTGTGGTCGGGCGATGCGTCCGTCAAAGTGCCGAATGGCCTGATTCACGACTGGATTGCGGCCGCATTCGTTCCGCGCACCACCGTTGCTGACACCCTGGCCCTGATTCAGAATTACGACAACCACAAAAATGTTTACCAGCCCGAAGTGATGGACTCCAAACTGATCAGTCATCATGGCCACGATTTCAAGATCTTCCTGCGGCTTCTGAAAAAGAAAATCATCACCGTGGTGCTCGACACCGACCACGACGTGCATTATTCGTCGGTGGACGATGCTCGCTGGTGCTGCCGCTCCCATACCACGCGAATCGCTGAAGTAGAGGATCCGGGCACGGAAAAAGAAAAGGTGCTGCCGCCCGACACAGGGTACGGCTTTCTGTGGCGTCTGTACTCCTATTGGCGTTTCCAGGAGCGGGACGACGGCGTGTGCGTCGAGTGCCGGGCCATTTCGCTGACGCGCGACATCCCCATTGGCCTGGGATGGGTGATCGAACCGATTATCCGTAAGCTGCCGAAGGAATCGCTGATCCACACGCTGAAAGCCACGCGCGACGCGCTGAGTGCGGCGTAGCGGCTTGCGGAAACCCTAGTGCAGAGTGCCGGGCATTCGTGCCACATCGGTCGTGCCCCAAAAAAACCGCAGGGCTTACTTCGGCTTCGTGCTACTTGTCCCATGCTTCGGCGGTACCTTGGAAGACTTCGAAGACGGCTTGGGATGAGCATCCTCGGCAATCTGCTGGTCGACCCGGTCGGACTCCATTACGAATGTAGCCATGACCGCGTCGACGCCGAACTGGCTGGCGTCGGCCGCCAGAGGTAGCTCCTTGAGTTCGGGGAGCGGCTTGCCCACCTTGTACAAGGTGACGTCGGTGAGAGCCTCGAACTTGGCCGGATCCAGTACTACGCCTTTGGGCAGAGAGGCCGGTGACAGCCCGCCGCTGTTCGGCTCCTTCACCTGAGTGGGAACGGTGTAGGGGGTGTAGTCACACTGCTTAGAGCGGGCCTCGCTCTCGACATCGGCATGAGGCCCTTCGGCTTCCAGCGGCACGGCTTCCAGTTGGTGGCGGGCGATCTCGCTGATCAAGTTGAGGCGCAGGCTGTCGGTGGGCAGGGACTGGCCGCTCATGTCCTTGATCTTCACTACACCGATGCGCACCACGCCAGCAGTCTTGGGCGCGACGACGGGCGCGGGAGGCTGCGCAGGCGGAGTTGCTGCCGGCGTAGCCGGCGCCGCTGTCGGCTCAGGCGCCGTCTCGGAATGCGTTGCCGGCGCGCCGCCCATCATCGCGGACATGTCCATGATCTTGCAACCGGGTGGCATGTCGAACAAAGGCGCCTCCAAGTTTGTGTTGGTCAGCTCCACCACTTCCGTCGTGGTGGTGAACGTTCCCTGGTCTGACGCGATGGTGGTGGTCAGCTTAAGCGGGTAGCCCAGTGCGCCGCCACCGCCGCCCTTCATCACGATGCGGTCGCTGCAACCGCGCTTGCCCGTGCCGCCGCAGGCCAGAGCGCGGTACGACTCGTCTGCACAGGAAAATCCCACCGACAGATCGGCGTACCAGCCATCCATTTCCATCTTCGTGTGCGACTGGTTGCAGGCGTCGGGGCTGGACTCCATCATCATCGAAGTCTTGATGTGGCGCGCCTTGTAGCCGAACATCTCCTGACGCTCGCCGGTATCGTTTGAGGTGCGGGTGATGGTCACAACGCCACCCTTACGGGTAGGCGCGGGCTCGCCCCCTGCCATCTCTCGCGCCATGGCCCCCATGTTCGGCGTCGCGGGACAAGACGACTCCCCGCCGCCGCCCATCGACATCACCATGCACTGGTTGCCGTTGATGGTGATCATGCGCTTCTGGTCGCATTGGATGATACTGACAGCGCCGCCGTGACCTCCGAAGCTCGTCTCAGTGCGCTCGCGAGCTCCTTTGATGTACACCGTGCTCTCGGATGTGTGACCCATCACCGTGGTGCGGGTCTTGATCTTCAGGTCGGCTGATACCACGGTCGAGAAGCAGACTACGGCGATCGCAAGAGCACAGGAGTAACGCAACAGGCGGGTCACAGAAGGCCTCCTCAAGAAACGCGAACATTCTTCCGGAGAAGCGAGATCTCAGCGCAATTCTAAACAAACCGCGCGCAATACAACAGGGCTACCTGTGCGAATGGCCGACAACTCAGACAGGGCATTCGGTATAATTACTTGTTATAGCTAGCGAAGAGTTGAATGTTTGAGGAATATCGGCGATGAAACAAGATCTGCTCAGACAGGCGGAATACGCATACAACTTCGACCGCATGGTTTACTTTAACCGTAAGGCCAAGAAGGCGTTCAGCGTGGAATTTGTTGAGGACCACGACGAGGACGAACTTAAGAGGCTCATCCGGGAAGGTGCCGAAACACAAGGATGGCAGTTCTATTTCAACTCCGCTCCAGCTGAAGCCGTAAAACGCGAACTTGAGAGAGCGCTCGCTTAATGGTCGACCGCACGATCGAGGATCGACTGCGAGAAGAATATTTCGATCTGCTGCCCGATATCCGCCGAGTCACTGATGAACTCGAAGCGGAAATCAAATATCACACGCTCTCGATATCCCGCACATTGGACAGACACGAACGGCTGCACGTCACATCGCGTATCAAGGAATGCGGCAGCGCCCTTGACGCTCTTCGCCGCCGCCAGGAAGGTGCCACGTTCGACAGCGACCAGCCCGGGCTTTATACGCTTTCAGCGCTGCGTGATTTGGCTGGCGTTCGCATTCTCGCGTTCCCACGGAGGCGCTTGGCCGAGATCGATCAGGTACTCCGCGAACAATTTCCATCCTGGAAGTTTGATCCTGTGCGCGATGAAAATGGCGTTCTGGCTTACAAGTACTACGGCTACTGTGCGGAAGCGAGCAATAAGGTTCAGGGTGAATACCAGATCGTGTCGATGCTGACAGGACTTTTTTGGGAAGTCGAACATTCGGCGATTTATAAGCCCACACCCAGTCTCAAAGGCATAGCTCGATCCCTCGAAATGCAACAGCGCACCAGAGACGTCCTCAGGGCACTCCGAAGTTTCGAGGAGGAGTTTGAGCGCTTGGCCGTGCGCGAAAGAGTCACTTCCGAGGAGTCCCCGCAACGTGGGCCCGATTCTGCCTGAATGACGGTGAGACTCGGAAACAACCGGTCCCGTCGGTTGAAGAGTCTTGTCCGAACTAGGTCCCTTTACGCTTCGACCGCCAACGCCTTCTGCGGCTCTGGTTCCGAACTGGCTGGAACTGCGGCCGGGGCCTGGGCATTTGATGTTTTTGGCAAAGACCTCTTGCGCACCGTCCTCTTCCTCGCGACCGGGGTCTTCGCCTTCGCCACCGGAATCTTTCCATTAGGCCGCACGCGCTTCTGCCGCTGCGGCTTTGCTCCGGCTCCGACTTCGGCTACGGCGGCTGCCCCCGCCCGCAACTCGGCAAAGCTCTCATCCACGAACTTCTCCAGGCGCTTGAGATCGGGCGCCGCATGCACGTCGCCGGTGAAGCCGAAGAACGCCGTGCCGTTATAGGTGAGGATGGCGCAATTAATGCCCATCAGGCCGCCGATCGGCACCCAGGGATACCAGCACAGCATCTTGTGACCCATGAGATACAACGGGACTTGCGGGCCGGGGACGTTGGTGCAGATGGTATTGCACAGGCTCAACGGCAGTTGGCTCACCACGGGCCCAATATTTTTCCAGAAAGCGTTGGGCAGAGTTGCCAACAGACCGCCGAACAAGCCGACAAATTCGGCTGCACGAGCGCGTTTGAGGAACTCTACTCGTTCCGTTACCACAGCCAGCAACTTCACGGGATCGCGTAGGTCCAGCGGGAAGGGCACTGGCACGAAGGAGATTTGATTTCCCAGTTCCGTGGCGTCTCCATTGCCGCGCACGTTCACCGGGACCACAACTCGCAGCGACCGCCCTTTTAGATCGACGCCGCGTTGCTCGACGTAACGGCCAAAGGCCAGAGTCACCGTCGTAAGGACGACATCGTTTACCGTCCCTCCGCAGGTATTCTTGATCGCCTTGATGTCGGCCAGCGGCACCTCGGTCCAGGCAAACTTCTGCGGCCCGCTGCAGACCACGTTGAACGGCAGCGGCTCTGCCGGCGCAGCGAGTTCGGACATTACGCGAAGCATCTCGGCAGGTGCACTTGAGGGATTGGCAACAGCCCCCTCGGCCATGTTGAGCAATCCCGAATGCAGAGTGGCCGCCTCGTTGACCAGGGAGAGGTAGGATTTCGCGAGTCCATCCAGGAAGGCCGCTCCTGCATCCTTGGGCGGCGGCGGAGGCTCTACCTTCGTTTTCTTCCGCGAGATCGGAGGCGGGTTCGGGGAGGCATCCATGATGACATTCATCGCGCCCACGCCAGCAATGCCATCCGCCAGGCAGTGATGGATTCGAACGATAAATCCCGTGCGCCCGCCTTTCAGCCGCGCCAGAGTGAAGTCCCAAAGGGGCCGCTGCCGGTCCAGGCTCTCGCTCACGATCTTCCCGGCCAGCGCCTTGAGTTCGTTCTCCGTCCCGTACTTCAGGGTTACCTCGCGAACGTGGTTCTGAATGTCGAACTGCGGATCGAACTCCCAACTGGGAAGGCCTAAATCGAAAGCAGAAGCCACCGCACGCTGACGGTAGCGCGGAATCAGAGGAAGCTTCGATTCGATGAAAGCGCGGAGGTCGGCCAGCTTTATCTCACCCTCGAACATGCTGACCCCAGCGATATTGAGCGGCTGACCCGGGCGTTCGACGTGCAGAAACAGCGCGTCTCCCCAGGAGAAGGAATTGTGATTGGCCCCGTTCGTCATAATAGCTACCTCTTCCAAGTTTGCTTACGGTTGCGGCCCACGCAGGAGCCGCTCAACCACATGACGGTCCGCCCGCCCCCGGTGCGCTCCGTGATAAAAGTTCTCAGGCCAGAAAGGAGAATCGTGAGGTCAGCTTCACCAGCTTGAGCACTTTGTAAATATCGACGTTTACGCCACGCAATACGACCTTGACGGCCTTCTCGTCCGCGATACCGGCTAACTTTTCCATCGCGCGGAGCGCACTCGGATCGATCCGGCGCACGGAAGAGAAATCCAGAACCACATCGTTCTGGGCACTGTCCAGCGCTTCACGGGCCGCTTGCAAGTCCTGGACCACACGCTCTCCATCAATTTCAAGCCACTCGGCATTCATTGTCATACGCACGACCATTCCTCAGCGATTTGTTGTTGCGGTGCCTTGGCCACCGTCGGCAGGCTTCGTCCCCGATAAGCGCTCCAAAACAGATCGCCCAATTCGCTCAACAGTGGCATGCGCGGGTTCGACCGCCAGGAAGGATCGTCGAAGGCAATCTTGACCAAGTCGGGCATCGCCCGCTCGAATTCTTCCTTGGAAATCCCCAAGTCGGCGATGGAACGCGGGATCGCCAATCGGTCGAGTAACTGTTCCGTCGCGGCCACGAGGCTCTTCACCTTTTCATCAATCGTTTGACCGCCCAGACCTAGAAGGTCCGCCACCATCGCATACTTCTTGTGCGCGATATACCCACGCTGGTTCGGCGATGGCATGAATTTGGTCGGCACGCCTGCGTTGAAAGCAATGACGTGGGGCAACATGAGCGCGTTAGCTCGACCGTGCGCGACGCCAAACCGCGCACCGAACGCATGAGCCAGCGCGTGATTTACGCCTACCGCGGCGTTGGAAAACGCAATCGCCGCAATGCAGGCGGCATTGTGCATCATGGTGCGCGCCTCTTCGTCCTGGGGGTGCTCATAAGCGATGGGCAGGAACTTGAACACCATTCGAATGGCCTGCATGGCGTTGGAGTCGGTGTAGGGAGAAGCGAAAATCGAAACTCCAGCTTCCAGGGCATGGGTCAAACAGTCGATGCCGGTATCGGCGGTAAGGCCTTTCGGCATTGACATGACGAACTGCGGATCGACGATAGCTACATCCGGACTCAGCGAGTAGTCGGCGAGTGTCACCTTGCGCCCATGCTCTTTGTCGGTCAGGACGGCAAACGGAGTGACTTCGCTCCCCGTTCCGCTGGTGGTCGAGATGGCAATCAACCGCGCCTGGGCAACTTTTTCGGTTGGGTACTGGATCACGCGTTTGCGGAGATCGAGAAATGGCGCGGCCAACTCTTCTAAGTCCGCCTCCGGCGATTCGTACTTGAGCTTCATGATCTTCGCCGCGTCGATCACGGACCCGCCGCCCAACGCGATGATTTGGTCCGCTTTGTAGAAGTTGAGCGCCTCCACTCCTTGCATGACGACCTTGACTTCAGGTTCCGCATCAGGAATGACCGAGACATGGACGTGGGTTTCCGGTGGAATGTGGCGACGGACAGTGTCTACATGGCCGATCTGTTCCATGGCCGGATTGGTGATGATGATGGTGGAGCGCGACTGGAAATGACGCAAATTCTCCACGGCGTTCATGTTGAAGTAAATCTGATTGGGAACTCGGAACCACATATGGGCCTGTGTCCTTCGCGCCACGCGTTTGATGTTGAGGTAGTTGTACACATTTACGTTATCGGTGGTGCTGTTGCCTCCGCCGGTCCCGCATCCGAAGGAGAAGGTGGGCACCATATCGTTGTAAACCCCACCCAGCGCTCCGATCGATCCCGGCGAATTCACAATGATCCGGCCCGCGTTCATCACCTCACCGAACTTTTGGATGATCTGGTCGTTGCGCGAGAAAATGACCGCCGTATGTCCGATCCCGCCGGCATGATTCACGTCGACGCATACTGTGAGCGCCTCATTGACCGATTTCGCCCGATATACGGCGAGCACGGGGAACAGCTTCTCGACCGATAAGGGATGCTCGGGACCTACACCTTGAATCGGCGCAATGAGCAGCTTGGTCTTCGGCTTGACCGACAGGCCGACCATGCGGGCGATATCGGTGGCTTTCTGACCGACTGCCATGGGCTGCATGTATCCGGTCTTGGGATCGATCACCGTGCGTCCCAGCAGTTCCGTCTCTTTCTCATTGCAGATGTGCGCACCCAGGTCCGAAAATTTTTGCAGCACGGAATCATAAATCTCGTCATCGATCACCACCGTCTGCTCGGAGGCGCAAATCGTTCCGTTATCGAAAGTCTTGGAGGTGATGATGTCCACCACGGCCATGTTCAGGTCTGCCGTTTTTTCCAGATAGACTGGAGTGTTGCCCGGCCCTACACCCAAAGCCGGTTTGCCGGAGCTATAAGCAGCTTTAACCATGCCGGGACCACCCGTGGCATCGATCAGGCCAACGTCTTTGTGCCGCATCAGGTAGGCATTGTCCTGCAGGGTCTGCGACTCCAGGCAAGTGAAAACGCCTTCAGGCGCACCGTGCTTCACCGCCGCCTCGTACATGATCCGTACGGCCTCGTAGCAACAGTGCCCCGCGCTGGGATGCGGACTGAATATGACCGCGTTCCGCGTCTTGATCGCCATGATGCATTTGAAGAGGACTGTCGAAGTGGGGTTCGTAATCGGGGTGAGCGAGAAAATGACCCCGATCGGTTCAGCCACCTCCACCACACCGCGTTCCGGAAACTCGCGAATGGCGCCAACGGTTCGTTTGTCCTTGATGTAGTTGTAGACGAACTCCGTTGCCACCATGTTCTTGAGGGCCTTGTCTTCCACCACCCCAAGCCTGGTTTCCTCAATGGCCAGGCGGGCCAGATATTGAGCTTGTTCCAGCCCAGCCAGCACCATCGGTTTGACAATGCGATCGACGTCCTCTTGCGTGTATTGGGTAAAGACGGCAGCGGCGGTCCGGGCTTGGCTGACCAGTCCTTCCAGGTAAGCAATCCGTTCTTCACTGAGGCTTGCAACAGTCTCTGCCATGCTTCTATCTTCCTTTCAAGTTCTCCCTGCGATTGCGCCCCAGCAGTTCATCGGCGGTCGCCAACGCTTGAATTCCCAAAATGAGAAACAGGAACTTCTTCATAATGGGGTACCTGGTACCCGAGTGGCAGTGACGAGTGAACCCCTTAGCTGTGATTCCCGTTTTGGGAATGTGCCGCTCCAATTCGGCACAAGCCCCCTCGAATGGATCGCTCGAAGTTAACAGGCGTCGCCCAACAGTGAGATAATTCGCTGCTGATCGAGCAGCCATGACAAACACGAGCATTGCTTTCAAGCATTAGAGCAGTTTCACGCTTGCTGTATAGGGTGGAGCACCGCTTTAGCGGTGCAGTTGAGGTTCGGAAATGAACTGGCTTTAGCCACTGAGGTGACGGAAACACTACCTCAGGCGCTAAAGCGCGATCCAGAAACTGGCGGCAGTTATGCACGCCTGAAAGGCGTGCTCCACCCTCGCCTATGCACCAGATGTGAAAATGCTATAGAGGAGCACGCCAATGCCGTCTTACGCCGGCGAATGGGATTTCGATTTCATCGTCATCGGCTCAGGTTTTGGAGGCAGCGTTACCGCTCACCGGTTAGTAGAGAAGGGATACCGGGTTGCGGTGATGGAGATGGGCCTCCGATGGACACCTGAGAACCTGCCGCGCACGAGCTGGTCCATTCATCGCTGGTTCTGGAGTCCCAATCTTGCGCTGCGGGGCTTCTTCAACATGCGCTATTTCAGGCATGTCACCATCCTGCACGGCTGTGCGGTAGGCGGCGGATCCATTACGTATGCCTGCACTCTGCTTCAACCTCCGGACAAAGTTTGGGACTACGGGTCGTGGAAAGGTCTAGCGGAGTGGAAGTCGGAGATGCCGCGGCATTACGCGACCGCCTCGCGGATGCTGGGGGTCACGGAGAACAAGATCCTTGGACCTGCGGACCATCTGCTGAAGAAGGTTGCCGAGGCTGCAGGAATCGGAGACACGTTCTACCGGACGAATGTCGCTATCTTCCAATCTCCTGAAGGCGAGCCTGGTGGCCAGACGTTTCCCGATCCCTATTTCGGCGGAGAAGGGCCGGAGCGGACGACCTGCATGGCCTGCGGTGGCTGCATGATGGGTTGTCGCCACGGCGCCAAGAACACGCTCGACCAGAACTACCTTTACCTGGCGGAGAAGCATGGCGCCAAAGTTTTCGCAGAGACGAGAGTGGTAGATGTTAGACCGCTCGATGGCATGACCGACGGCAGCCTTGGCTATGAAGTTTCCACGGTGAAGTCCACCGCCCGTTTCAACCGGCATCCCAGGCGCTTCACCTGCCGCAGCGTAGTCTTTTCGGCGTCATCGCTGGGCACTATGGAATTGCTCTTTCAGCTGAAAGAAAAGGGTTCCCTGCCCGCGATCAGTAATCAGTTGGGCAGGCGGGTGCGCACCAATTCCGAGTCACTCATCGGGGTGCGTGTGCCCGGTTCCAGCGAAGACTTGTCTAAAGGTGTTGCCATCGGATCGGGGGTTTACATCGATGAGCACACCCACATTGAAGCAGTTCGGTATCCGGCTGGCTCGGATACGATGGGCATGCTGGCCACGATTTTGACGGGCGGCCGTCCTGGCCCGGGACGGATTGGACTTTGGATTAGGAATCTCACAGTTTCTTTGCTGCGTCACCCCTTCAAGACCTTGCGCATCCTTCAGCCCGTGGGCTGGGCGCGAGAATCCGTAATTCTGCTTTGTATGCAGGCGCTCGAAGGGCACATTGACATGCGATGGGAGCGGCACATCTACTGGCCGTTCAGAAAGTTTCTGGTCAGCCGCGGGCAGAAGGTGCCCACTTTTATTCCCAAGGCCAACGAGTTTGCCGAGAAGTTCGCGCAGATTGCCGGAGGCACGGCCATGAGCATGTTGCCCGAGATACTGTTCGATATTCCCGGCACCGCCCACTGTCTCGGAGGTTGTGTAATCGGCAGCTCGCCTGAGAACGGCGTGGTGGATCATCGCAATCGCGTTTTTGGATATAAGAACATGTATGTTTGCGACGGTTCCGTGGTAGCAGCCAATCTTGGCGTCAATCCCAGCCTGACCATCGCTGCTCTGACGGAACGCGCGATGAGTTTTATCCCGCCGGTATCGGACACCATGTGGAACGACGCTGCGGAACAAGCCGAAATGCAGAGCCGGTGACGAACCGCTGTCTCTCTGCTTCGTCTTATTTCCGGATCAAACAGTACTCGCCAAGCTTTTCGCTGGTCGCTGGATCAGCCGTCGTCGGGTAGAGATCGACGTTGGCGCAGTCGTACATCCCCCAATTCTTGGGAAGGCGCACCATCAAATAGGTCCCTGCCGCCAGGATCTTGCAGTCGGACATGCCCTTATTACAATGCAAGACGAAAGACTCCGCGCTTTGTTCAGGCGTAGCTGCCTGCTGCACCGTGAGAATCACCACGCCGTTATTTACTTCGCTGCCTTTCACGGTGACGGTGGACTTGTCTTGCGCCATGAGTTGAATGGCAGCCACTAGCCCGAGAAGAATGATCGCTTTCCGCATGAGCGTAGCCTCCTCATTCGAAAGTTCATTCGCGCAGGCTCGTGTGGAGGTCGGCGGGCGGACGATGCCATCCGACGGTCAGGTCGGAGCGCTCTGCACAGACGGCTTCTGTTGAGCCTGCCCTCTGGTCAATGATCCCGCTTCGAGCCTTGGTTTGTCTGTGACGAATGATGCATGACCCGGGGTCAATTCGTGGAATCGACGGTCTCGTTTTGGAAAAAGATGTTGCCAGCGCGCAAGGCTTTGCATCCGGCGACGCCGCTGTCTTACCAGCTTACTTTTGTACGAACATCTTGATCGCGATTGCCGCTGAATCCGTCCTCCCATTTTCCATAACGAGAGTTTTGACCTTGGTGTAACATAAAAGGCCTGTCGTTCATTCTGCCGCTTTCCGTAACAAAATCATATGGTCCGCCGTTCCCTGGATGATCCATCCTTAGTGCTAAATCGCGAAGCTTCGTGGCTTGCCTTCAACCGCCGGGTGCTGGAGGAAGCTGAGAACCCGCGCAACCCGCTGCTCGAGCGCGTCAAGTTTCTTGCCATCACCGCCCGCAACCTCGACGAGTTCTTCGAGATTCGAGTTGGCGGTCTGATGCAGCGCATTGAGGATGGCCAGACCGATCCGGGTCCGGACGGACTTACTCCTCACGAAGAGGCACAACTGGTGGCGCGCCTCACCCACGAGTTCATGCGCGACCAGTATCGCTGCTGGAACCATGCTCTGCGGCCCGAACTGGCTGAGGAGGGCATTCGAGTCGTAGGGATGAAGGAGCTAACCGCGGAGCAGCGGTCGTTTGTTGCTGACTACTGCGAGCGCGAGCTTGATCCGCTGCTCACTCCGGTGACCGTCGATCCAGCTCATCCGTTTCCGCGCGTCATCAACAAAGCGTTGTGCCAGGCGCTATTGTTGCGGCGGCGTCGCCGCGCTTCCACAAATTACATGGGAGTGGTGACCGTTCCGCGAGTGTTGCCGCGGTTGATCAAGTTGCCGCCCCGCAATGGTAGTGAAGACTACATCTTTCTTGCCGACCTGGTGGCTTCGCACACCATGGAGATGTACCGCGGATACGAGATCATCTCCGAGGCTGCATTTCGGGTGACGCGCAACAGCAATCTGTACCTTCAGGAAGAAGAGTCGCGCAACTTGCTGGAATCGGTCCGCACCGAATTGCACAACCGCCGCAAAGGCGACGCCGTGCGTTTGGAGATCGAGGCCGATGCCAACCCTGAAATGATCGATCGCTTGCGCGGCTACTTCGAGATGGAAGATTGGCAGGTCTACCGCACCGAGGGGCCGGTCAACCTGTCGCGGCTCTTTCATTTCTACGACGAGACGCAGCGGCCCGATTTGAAGTTCAAGCCCTTCCTGGCGCGTGAGTTGCAGTTGAACCGAAAGTCGCGCGACATCTTTGAAGAAATCCGCCATCGCGACATTCTGTTGCACCATCCTTACGATTCGTATGACTCCGTGGTGGGGTTCATTCGCGCCGCCGCGGACGATCCCGACGTGCTTTCGATCAAACAGACTCTGTACCGCACCAGCGAAGATTCGCCCATCGTACGCGCCTTAATTGAAGCCTGCGCCAAGAAGGAAGTCACGGTGGTGGTCGAGGTAAAAGCGCGTTTCGACGAAGCCAGCAACATCCGCTGGGCGCGCTCGCTGGAAGATGCGGGAGTACAGGTATTTCACGGGTTGGTCGGCCTCAAGACCCATTGTAAGCTGGCGCTGATGGTGCGCAAAGACCCGGACCACGAGACCAGGCTCTACGCCCACCTGGGCACGGGGAATTACAACTCGATTACGGCCACGTACTACACCGACGTGAGCCTACTGACGGCCGACCCGGAAATCACGTCCGCCGTGCACGGGGTGTTTAACTTCCTGACTGCCTATGCGGAGCGGCCGAATTACGACCCGCTGCTGGTAGCGCCGATCGATTTGGCGGAGCGCTGCATCAACCTGATCGCGCGCGAGGCCGATCACGCACGGCACGGGCGTCCCGCCCGCATCGTTGCCAAGATGAATTCGCTGCTCGACCTCAGCATCATTCGCGAACTGTACCGCGCGTCGCAGGCGGGCGTTCAGATCGATCTCATCGTGCGTGGGATATGTGGACTGAGGCCGGGGGTGCGCGGCGTCAGCGACCACATACGCGTGCGTAGCATCGTGGGACGCTTTCTGGAACACACGCGGGTATTTTGCTTTGCCAATGGCGGTGAAGAAGAAATCTATCTGGGCAGCGCCGATTGGATGCCGCGAAATCTGTACGAACGGGTGGAAACCGTTTTTCCCATCAAGGACCCAATGTTGAAGCAACGTATCCGGGGCGAGATATTGGAGGCATATTTGGCCGACAACACCCAAGCGCGTTTGCTGCAATCGGACGGCTCCTACGTGCATGCCGATGCAACACCGCGTTCCGGCAAGCGCGCCGTCCACTTTAGCGCCCAGGAATTTCTGATCGCGCTTTGCGAGGGCAAAGTCACCTTGGATGCCATTCCGGCACTGCCGTCTTATCGCCGGCGTAGCGCTCGCCGGGTGGTTAGGGCACAATAGTCGTCATGGATATTTATTTCTTGCGCCACGCCAACGCCGGGGAACCGAAGGCCAACCCAGCCAAGGATGAGAAACGGCCCATTGACAAGCTGGGGATCGAGCAGTCCCACGATGTAGGACGTGCCCTTGCGGCGCTCGACGTGAACCCTGACGTGATTATCTCCAGCCCGTTGCGGCGTGCGACCCAGACCGCGGCGGTGGTGGCCAACGAACTGGGACACGAAGACAAGGTCAGCACCGATGCCGCGCTCCGGCCCGAGGCGAGCTATGAGAAGTTCCAGGAACTGCTTCGCCGCCACAGCCGGAGGGATGCGATCATGGTGGTCGGCCACAATCCCAGCATGACGGAGTTCCTGAACAAGCTTCTGTCCAATGGTGGCCCGTTGAACGCCATCGAACTGAAGAAGGGCGCGGTGGCCAAAGTTGAAAAGGACGGCCGCAAGCCCGCGGTGCTGAAGTGGTGCATGCCGCCCAAGGTGGTGCGCTCGATTCAGCAGGCTTCGGCCAGCAGTTCGCGGCCGAAGACGGTCCGGAAGTAGTTTTTCTCCTGCTCCACGGCCCACAATTCCAGTTCAATTCCCTCCGAAGGGCTCGGTGTCAGCATCAGCCGCACGCGACCGTCCTGGTGAACGCGGACTATTAACTCACGCACCGCGCCACGGCGACCTTGATCGAGGGCGCGTGCCAGGCGCAGTAATGCCACAGCTTTCGCAACGTGAATCTGGTCGATGCCGGGCAGAAGACCCATTACGCGATCGTTCGGCGCCGGAAGCGACTTGCCGACATAGCGGGCGATGGCGGCGATGATGCGTCGCTGCAAGGGAGTGTAGCCGAAGATTTCCGAGTGGGCGATGACGTAATAGGTGTGACGGCGCCGTCCGGAACGATTGATGTAAGCGCCGACTTCATGCAGCATCGCCGCCGCCTCCAGCCAATCGGCGTACTGCGGCGGCAACTGGTGTATCGATTGCAATCGCCGGAACAACTGCATCGCGAGATCGCGAATGCGCTGGGCAAATGACAGATCGGCGCCATAGTGCTTGGCCGCGGATAGTAAGGCGTCGTGGCGCTCCGATTCCACGCGTTCGCGCATGACGGCGCTGCCGTTGTAATCGGCCATCATCTGCGCCAGCAGCCCGTCACGCAGCCCGAGCGGCAGATAGCGGAAGCTGCGCAGGTTGCAAAGTTGCATGAGTTCCGCGAAGACCATGGCGCCGGCAATGATGATCTCCGCGCGCCGCGGTCCGATGCCGGGCAGTGCCTGCCGCTGCGCCAGGTTGCGCCGGCTCAATGTGTTCAGCAATGTCGCGACTGCGGACTTGGGCACCGTCTGCGGCTTGCTTTCGTCGTAGCCGCGGATGCTGGCGGCATACAAACCTGAGAGCGCGGCCGGCGTGCCGGAGGTGGCGATGGATATCTGCAATTTCGCGCCAGCGATCCGTTTCTGGATGCGCGAGACCTCGCGTTGGATGAACCCACGCATCTGCTGCAGCTCTTTTTTCTTGGGCGGATCGTAATGCAGAAAGGTTTGGGTCAGGCGCACCGCCCCAATCGGGAGGCTGACCATGTCCTCAATGCGGCCCGAGATGGAGATGGTCAACTCGCAACTGCCGCCGCCCAGGTCGATCAGCAGGGCCCGGCTGCTGGCGATGCGGGCGCGAGAGAGTACGCCGAGGTGGATGAGGCGGCCCTCTTCCAATCCCGAGATGATTTCCGTTTTCCACCCGGTCGCGCTGCGCACCCAATCCAGAAAGGCGCGGCTATTTCGCGCGTCGCGCAAAGCGCTGGTCGCAACCACGCGCACGCGGTCCGCGGCGTAAGTCTGCACTGCGCGGTGAAAGCGCCGCAGCACTTGCAGGGTGTGCGACATGGCTTGCGGATCGAGCGTGCCATTGGCAAAGACGCTTTCCCCAAGACGCGTGACCTCGCGATCGTCGTGGAGAGTCTCCAGACGACCGCGTACGGCCTTGGCTATCTTGAGCCGGACCGAGTTCGAACCGATATCAACCGCGGCAAAGGTCGGCATGCAATTCCAGATACCCGTATCGGCGTGTGAAACGGACGGCCCGCGCCGGCGCGTTATTGTTGTCCGCGCGTGCCGTGCGATTCACAAAAGTTAGGAAGATAGATGCCACCATGGCACTTTGCAACCGCTGCGCTAACGGATTTCGCTTCTGGGAAAAATCTTCTCATAATGAGTCACCTTACATTCATTACATTGCAACCAGGTTAATGCGAGTTGAAGTATTCTGTTTTGTGGCGCCAGTCCGTCCACAACTGAGATCCACACGTCCCGATTTTGTTTCAGCCTTATGGCCAAGGATTTCTGGGAATCCGAACGCGAGCTTTTGCGCGTCACTGTGCAACAGGAGAAGCAGGAGTTTGCACGGCCGGCGTCCCGGCAATCCCGGCTGGGGCTGGCGGTGCGTGCCTTGCGACACCGTAACTTCCAGCTGTTCTTCGCCGGCCAGGCCATTTCGCTGATCGGCACTTGGATGCAGACCGTTGCCCAGTCCTGGCTGGTGTATCGCATGACAGGCTCTGCGTTGCTGCTGGGAACGGTCGGCTTCGCCAGCCAGATTCCGGTATTCATCATGGCGCCGATCGGCGGCATCGTCGCCGACCGCAACAACCGGCGGCGCGTGGTCATTGGCACGCAAATCGCTTCCATGGTCCTGGCCACGGTACTTGCACTGCTAACGCTGTCGGGACGCATCCACGTCTGGCAAATTATGGCGATCGCCGCGGGCCTCGGCGTGGTGAATGCGTTCGACATTCCTGCTCGACAGGCGTTCTTGATTGACATGGTCGGCAGGGAAGACCTGCTGAATGCGATTGCCTTGAACTCTTCCATGTTCAACGGGGCGCGCATCATCGGCCCCGCCATTGCCGGCATACTAGTCGCTTCCATCGGCGAAGGCTGGTGCTTCTTCGCCAACGCAGTGAGCTATATCGCGGTCATCGTTGGCTTGTTGCTGATGCGTATCGAACATCCCGCCAATCTTGCCAACCAGGGATCGCCGCTGGAGAACATCCTTGAGGGATTCGCTTTCGTGCGAAATACAGGTCCCGTCCGCGCCATCCTGCTGCTTCTGGGACTCGTAAGTTTCGTGGCCATGCCCTACGCCGTGCTCATGCCCGTCTTCGCCGATCGGATCCTGCACGGCGGCGCCCGGGGACTGGGCATTCTGATGGGAGCTACCGGCGTGGGAGCGCTGCTAGGCGCGGCCAGCCTGGCGGCCCGAGTCGGCGTGAAAGGCTTGGGGAAGTTGATCGCTCTTTCCGCGGGAGGATTTGGGGTCAGCCTGATTCTGTTCTCGTTTTCGCGCATATTCTGGCTGTCCACCGTGCTGCTCGTGCCGGTGGGCCTCACCATGATGGTGCAGATGGCATCCTCCAACACGCTGATTCAGGCCATGGTTCCCGATAAGCTGCGGGGCAGGGTCATGTCCGTGTACTCCATGATGTTTATGGGCATGGCGCCGCTGGGAGCGCTCTCTGCTGGCGCTCTAGCTCATCATCTAGGCGCTCCCTGGACGGTCGCGACGGGAGGGGCGGCATGTATCGCGGCGGCGATCTGGTTTGGCAGGCACATGCCGTCGCTACGCGCTACGACCCGCGATTTAGTTCTGGCGCAAGGCATGACGGGCGGCTCGCCCGCGCAAGAAATCACCAGCCGCGGATTGTCGTGACCTTGCGGGCTAGTGCGGCGGCGTAGCCGGTTTGTGAACGGTCGTGCCGCTGGTCACTCCCAAGCGGCGGAGCCGGTCGCGCGCCTGCGATGCTTCGATGGAGCGCGGGTAGCGGGCGATAAGGCTGTTCAACTCACGAACGCCAGCCTCGCGCTGCCCGAGCTCAAGCAGAGCGTAACCCTTCTTCAACTGCGCCGCAGCTGCCTTGTTCCCGCCGGGATACTGCTCCAGCACTTTGTCGTAGTCGCGCACCGCCGCCTCGAAATTTCCCTGACGATACTCGATGTCGGCCAGATAGAACTGGGCATTCCCGGCCAGATCGGTGTTGGCGTAGTACTTGATGTAGTCGTTGAATTCCTGCGAAGACAAATCGTATTTCCCGGAGTTGTAATCGCGCAATGCGTTGTTGTACAAAACGTCCGCAGGTTGCGCCTGGGCAGCGCCCGGATTGGACTCTGCGCTCGGCGCTCCCGGGTTGGGCGATCCGGCGGCAGCGGTCATTCCGGGCTGTCCGGCGGCCAGGTTCTGCCCGCCTTGCTGCATGTCGTCCAGCTGCTTGCTCACCTTGGCCAGGCGAGATTTCAACTCGTCCACCGTGTCGTGCAGCGACTGGATCTGTCCCGAGACCTGTTCCATGCGGCCGTTGGTGTCGCTGGCCTGACCTTGCATCTTTTGCTGCAAGTCGCTGACCGCAGTGTTCATCTTGTTGACGCTGTCGGCACTCTGCTCGATCAGGTTTTTCATCACGCCCATGTTCATGTCGATGGATTGCTGCATGCGGGCCACCTGGTCCTGCAGCGCCTGAACCTGGGTTTGCAGTTGGATCATGTCTTTGTTCGCGGCGGGCGCCGGGCTTACCGTTGCCAGCATCAACGCCGCGATTGCCAGCCAAGCCACATTGTTCCGAAGTCGCATAGTCCTGTCCTACTCCTGAGTTTGCTCTGCTGATGAGACTACACCAGCGGGATAAAGTGATCGGGCCGTTGCCGTTATCAGGCAGTGCGATTTGAAGAGGGCCCGGGCTTCGGAGGCTGCTGAAAAGTCCGAAAAGCAGATCCCTCACGGGCTGAACTTTTCCCCAACAAGCGCAAAAGCGGCGCTCGTTGGGGACCCCGGTTCGCCCGTTCGTGATGACAAAAAACTTCGACGCGGACCTGAAGGTCCGCTCTACCAGAACCTCGCTTCTTTCAGTAGCCTATTCAGCCGTGCCCATTCAAGCTATCGCCCCGCTACTTCTGATAAACGAAGTGGGCGCGGCGGTTTTGCTGCCAGCACGACTCGTTGCTTTCCGTGCAGAACGGTTTTTCCTTGCCGTAGCTAATCGTGCGCATACGGTCGGGAGAGATACCGAGCTGCGCCAAAGCCTGCTTGGCGGCGTTGGCACGATTGTCGCCCAGCGCCAGATTGTACTCGGTCGAACCGCGTTCGTCGCAGTGGCCCTCGATGGTGAACTTCAAGCTCTTGTGCTGCTGCAGAAAACGCGCATCCGCCTGTAAAACCTGCTGATACTGCGCGGAAACATCATAGCTGTCGTAGTCGTAGAACACATCCTTCATGTTCGACGAAAACAACTGCGCATCGCTGTCGTTGGAGGTTTGCTGCGGCGGTGGCGGCGGAGCTTCCATGACCGTGATGCGCGCCGTGGCTTCCTGCGTACCGGAATCGTTCTTCGCCACCAGGTGATAGGTAGTCGATTCAGCCGGTGTCACCGCCCGCGAACCGCTGGGATCGACCTTGCCCAGTTGATCGATGGTGACGTCGGTAGCGTAGTCGGTCTTCCACGTCAAAGTGCTCGCCTGGCCCGCTTGAATGGTGTTGGGATTGGCTGTCAACGAGGCAGTAGGCGCCGGGGCCGGTGGTGGCGGGGGCGGCGGTGTGGAGGCCACTTTCTTCTTACCACAAGCGCTCACGGCCAGCACCACGGTGAGGGCAACGATAATCCGGATCCATTGACTCCTTGTTAGCTTCAACTTTTCTTCCTCAACTTTCCAGCGAGAGCACTCGCATCAGTTCATAGCAGGGCCGAAGTGTGCTCCTTCCGCGCCAATAAGCATGTCGGGTCCAAAAACTACTTAGAACTCCAATTCGGCTGGGTATTTTCTCCCGCCGTCGTCAATTGCCGCACCTCGCTTCCATCCGCCAGCATGGAATAAATCTGCACCCGGCCCGTGCGGCTCGACTGAAACACGATATGCCGTCCGTCAGGCGACCACGAAGGAAAATCGTTGCGCCCCTCCTCATGGGTCAGTTGCGCCCATTGTTTACTGGCGACGTCCATCACATAGATGTCGCTGGCCCCGGGTGCACCCGGGCCATAGTGGCGCACCCACGCGAACGCCAGGAACTGGCCATTAGGCGACCATGACGGCGATACGGCATAGCCCTGATCGGTTATGCGAACCACGTTCGTACCGTCAGATGCCATAGTGTAGATCTGGGGTAGCCCGGTGCGCCCGCTAACCCAGGCAATCTGCGTGTTGGTCTTCGGGTTCCAAGTGGGCGAGACATCCGGTCCTTTGCTCTCGGTGAGGCGACGAGCGCTTCCGCCAGCGGAGCTGACCGAATAGATTTCCGTGTTGCCGGAGCGCGAAGACGAGAAAGCGATGGTCTGTCCGTCGGAGGACCACGCGGGCGAGTAATTGTCTCCCCCGAAATGCTGGAAGTTCACCGGACGACCCAGTTCCAGGGAGTACATCAGGATCTGCCAACCTTCTTTGGTCACGCCGGAGTAGGCTACGCGCGTCCCGTCGGGCGAGACGTGCGGCGAAAGCGCAATGCTTCCCATGTGAGTTAGCTGCTTCTGGTCGGCGCCGTCATAGTCCATCTGCCAGATTTCCTTGGAGCCGCTGCGTTTGCTGACGAAATACAGCTTGGTTTCAGCAACGCCGGCGATGCCGCCGCCCAGGCGAAGGATGATTTCGTCGGCGAAGCGATGGGCGATCAGGCGGGCATTGGCATCGTTGGCTTGTTCACGGTATTGCTTGCCCAGCACCTGCGGAGACTGCGGATTCTTGGTGTCATATAACCAGCCTTGGACACTCAGCGATCCGCCTTGAACTCCGAGATTACCGAAGGCCAGCATGCTCGCGCTGGGAGGCGGACTGCCCCAGTCACTGAGATGCACTTCCCGCGGAGCACCCGGGACCGACAGTGGATAAAAACTCTTGGACACCATGTCGAAGATTCCCGCTGACTGTAGATCGTTCCACAGCGTGACGTTGAAGACCGCTGACAGATTCTGCGTTCCCGTATCGGTGGTGACCGGCTTGAAGTCGGGCACGGCGAGGCGGACCTTCTCGACACCGAGTCCGGTACCGGTACGAATCCAGTCCTGAGCCGACATACCTGCAATGGCAAACAGGACGAACAACACCAACAGACTTGCTCTGTATCGTTTCATGCTCCCCAATTCCCCAAAGTTCCTGCCTGTTTTGAAGGGGCACGGATTAGCCGTGCCGCAAATGTCTTTACGTATTGTCATCACGAGCGGGCTTTAGCCCGCGAAGGGATCTGCTGTTTTCCAACCGTTGTTCCAGCCGCGAACAAGAGCAGATTCCTCGCTGCGCTCGTAATGACAACTTCCCCCACCTCAGCGCTTATAGTCAAACCAGAACTCGACGGCGACATAACGGCCTGCGTACTCCGGAGGTAGCGGACCAAACGTATCGATGCGTTGCAGGGCACGCGCCGCCGACTGATCGAGCGACGGAATGCCGCTCGACTGTTCCACGCGTATGTTTTCCGGCTGCCCCGAACGCGTGATCTCAAAATAAATGTAAACCCTGCGCGCGGTATCGATTTTGGGATCCACTTCATACTTCAACCAGTTTTCCGACACCTTCCGGCGCACTCCATCCACATACCAGCCGAAGCGGCTGCCGAAATCTCCGCTGCCTCCGGTAAAACTGAGCCCGCCTTTCGCTCCGCCCGCCGAGAAGGATCCATAAGGCCCGCTCACCGGCCCTCCCTGGCCAAACGGAATTTTGTTTTCCTCCGCCTTGGCAATTTCTTTTGGCGGCGGCTTCTTCTGCTCGGATTCCCGTGGTCCCTTCCTTTTGGCGTCGCGCGCGGGAATAGGGATCGCCTTCGGTTCTTCCTTCGGAATCTCCTTCGGCGGCGATTGCGTCAACCCCTTCGATTCGTTGGCCAGCACGTTTTGGGTCTGGGTCGGCGGCACAGGCAACGGGATGCTGCTCACCAGCGTGGCACTCATCGCGCCGCCGTTTCCACCCGTGCCTCCCCAATTCTCGCCCCGGCTGCTGGGAATCAGATAGCCGAACAAAGCTAAGGCGAACAGCGCGACATGCAATGTCACCGAGCCGATCAAGGGAGCGCGAACATTGCCCCCGGTCGGAAAGATGTCAACGTCGGCTGCCATTCTTCTCCAGCGGTTGGGTCACGATGCTCACGTTGGTGATGCCGGACTGCTTCACGGCGTCCATCACGATCGCGAAGGCGCCAAAGGGCACGTTTTCGTCGGCGCGCACGAAGACCGACTGGCCCTCGGGGTCGCGAATCTTCTCATGCAACTGGGCGCCGATTTGGTTGATGTTGACGGGCTGGTTGTTGAGAAAGACGCGCTGCTGGCGATCAATGGTGATCACTAGGCGTTCTTCGGTGATTTCCTTTACGGTCCGGGTATGAGGAATCGCGACCTCAATGCCTGACTGCAAGATCGGCGCGGTGACCATGAAGATGATCAGCAACACCAGCACCACGTCCACCAGCGGAGTGACGTTGATGTCGGCCAGCGACGTCTGGGTCCGGCCCCGTGAATTGGTGAACGCCATTACCGCCGCTCCACACTCTCGACCGCGCGCGCGCTGCCGGTCTGTGCCCGCTCGACTTCGTTGATCAGCTCCATGCTGAAGTCGTCCATGCGCGCGCCGAACTCGCGAATGTGCTGGGTGAACATGTTGTAGGCGATCACCGCGGGAATAGCGGCGGCCAAGCCGGCCGCAGTCGTGATCAGGGCTTCGGAAATGCCGGGCGCGACCGCGCGCAGGGTGGCCCCGCCGGCAGTCCCGAGACCGTGGAAGGCGTCAATGATGCCCCACACCGTTCCGAACAGGCCGATGAAGGGCGTGACCGCTCCCGTGGTTGCCAGCCAGGGTAAGCGGCTCTCCAGTCGGCTCAATTCTTCCGACGATGCGATCTGGGTGGCTCGCTGCAAGGCGATCATGCGAATGGGATACGGGGCCTGCTTGCGCAGTTCTTCATAGGCGCCGTCGAACACTGCGATCAGCGGGCTGGGCTTGAACTGCTCTGCGACGGCGGCGACATCCTGCAGCCGCTCCGACTTGCGAAACGCTCGTATGAAGCGGTTGCTTTGCACCCGGGCGCGCCGGAACATACCCCACTTGGAGAAAATAATGGCCCACGATGCGACGCTGAATACCAGCAGAATTAAGAGGACAGCCTTGGCGACGAGACCGCTGGATTCGATCAGTCCTGAGATTTCACCGCCGATGGCCGAGGCAATTAAGAAATAAGGCACATTCATTGGATGGAACAGGCTCGACTTTCGTTACTTCGCATTATAAGCATTCGACGCGGCAGAAGGAGCTTTGCGGAGTGGGGTTCCTCGCGAGTTAACGCAGCCGTCAGCTATCAGCCATCAGCCAAAACGTGGGCGCACTAGTCCGCATTATTCGTGAA
>PLQW01000102.1 GCA_003160215.1 Acidobacteriaceae bacterium | reverse complement strand
CAGATCAGAGTAGCGAAATCAACATGGGCATTGAGGAAGTGCTGTCCACACCCCGATCCCCTTGGCAGAGAGCCTATGTGGAGCGGGTGATCGGTTCCATTCGGCGCGAGTGCCTCGATCATGTGATCGTGTTCCATGAAACCTCGCTGCGTCGAATCCTCAATTCCTATATCGACTACTATCACCGATCGAGGACGCATCTCTCGTTGGAGAAGGACTCGCCCGTGCCGCGCCCCATTCAGCCGCCAGAAATAGGGCCAGTCGTGGCAGTACCTCAGGTCGGTGGACTGCCCTACCGCTACCAACGCCGCGCGGCTTGACTCGGCTCGAAACGTGGTCTGCCTTTAACGGCTGGTGCACTCGCACGGGAGCAGTGCGTGGTGTGCGCGGTCTCTTCCGCACATTGCCAATTGACGATCTGAGCAGATGAACAGATGCGGGTCTTGAGGTCCTGAGATCCGGCCCGAGGAGTGCCGTTAGGGAGGCGGATGGATTTTTCACCAGGTACAATCACCGCTGGCTGAGAATGAGCCCTTACGTAGCGTACGCGGATATGAACTACATAGCCTCATCCACGCAGTTGTTGACCGCAACAGCAATTTGCTTTCTTTACCGCTCCCCCATCAGGGTCTTCAACCGGGCCAAGGCTTGGCGGTAGTCGAGATCGGCTTGAAACATCTCTGCCTCTACTTTGGCTTTCTTTGCCGCTATGACCTCAGCACTGTTTTCTTCGTAACTCGCTCTTTGTACCTGAATTGCTGAATCCAGACGGCGGGTGAGTTCGCTGAGCTGTCGCGAGCGCTCCAGTTCGAGATGGCTGTTCTTGACGGATGCGGCGACTTTCGCCTTCGTCAACTGCAGGGCAATCTCCGCCATTTCAGCCTGCGCGTTCGCCCCTTTTATTGTGTGTTCCCGCTTGCCGAAGTCGAACAAGTTATACGTCGCCACTATGCCTATAAAAGAGAAGTCGCGTGGCAACAGAGGAATTACGTTGTCCTGATAAGCGTATCCGCCCATGGCCGCGACGACGGGAACATAAGCCAATTTCTGTAATGTCGAAGCAGCTCGCGCCTTTACTACGTTTTGCTCTGCCTCTATCACCTCGGGATTCGCCGCCAGCGCTTTGTCGGTGGCTTCCCTCAGAGAAATGTCTTCAAAACGTGGGTCGGGAGGCACCAACTGCAGCTCTGTATCAGGTGGCCAGCCGAGCATGTCGTTGAGCGAGGCTGTAAATTCTTTCACCCGGGTAGTTGCGATCGCCATCGCGTTACTCGCTTCAATCAGGTCTTCGTCGTGGCTGCCCGATGCCACAGGCATTGTCGAACTGCTGGCCACCAGCCACTTATTCGCGGTTTCCGTGGATTTCACCTTGGCGAAGTCCAGTTGCCGTTGGGCGACCAGCAACTCGTAATAGGTCTTCTCGACCTTGCTGGCCGTCTCGGAGACGGGCATGCCCGCTTTGGCTCTCGCAATACGCTCGTCAGCAAGGTTAATCTTGTAAAGCTGGCGAAGCTGGAGCAGGGGCGTGATCGGTTGCGTTGCGGTAACAGCAACAAGGGTTTGATTCTGCCCAAGTAGCGGCAACCCAACAGTTGTCGTTCCGCCCTGAATCGGACGATGAATCTCAAGCTCTTGACCCATGAACTTGTTGAAGTGAAGGTTCTCGAACGTGGAACCTATCTGAGGGAAGAAACTGGATTTGGTGCCCAGCCGAGTCTGTCTGGCCACTTCGACTTGAAGCTGGCCGAGGCGCACCATCGGGTTGCTGCCCGCAGGGGCGGCCTTCTCCTGCGCCTCCTGAAGCGTGATCAGCCGCGCCCGGCCCGGAGTAGTACCGGGCTCTGAATACGCCGCACGGAGGGCAACAGTGGGCCTTGCACCCGCCTGCTGGGGATTGCCAGGTTTGCCTTCGTAGGCCGGCGTGGATTGTGCCTTCAGTAGCACGCTGGGAGCGGTGGGCAGTTGCGGCACCGGAATCGAAGCGCCAGTGGGGATATCTTGGCCTGTCACTGCAACACTGAATACAAGACAGCCAACCAAAGTAATGGTGCCGTACCACCAGCTACTCGGGGCGAGGGATATCCTCTTCTTGCTTTCTTTCATAACTCTTCTCCTTTACGTCGAGGTGGTGGTGTTGCAACTTTCAAACGCAGACAGATTATCGCATGCAGCACCCGCATATACGCTCAGGCTGCCAACTCGAAAAGGTTGTCGATGAACTGAATCTGTCGAAGAAGATCATCTCCTGCCACCATCGAACTTGCCCCTTCCGGATCATGTGGACTGCTTCATAGCCCTGAATCGTTCGCCGAGCCGCCTGGAATTCTCGGAAGCCCTGTTTGGCATTCACTCGACGTTTGATGGCTCGATGATTCTGTTCGAGAATGTTATTCAAGTACTGCACAGGTCGGTGTCGACAGCGGGTGCGCAGCGTCCCTTCCTTCTTAGTGTCGGGGATCGCGGAGCTGTAAATCGGTGCCAGGTCGGTGTTGATCACTCGAGGTTGGGGATGGGATCGATCGCTGAAAGCCTTGCGAAACAGGCGCTTGGCAGCATCTGCGTCGCGCAACGCTGACAGCAGGAAATCGATGGTGGCTCCCCTGGAATCGAGGGCCGGTACAAGTAGCACCAGCGACCCTTCACACGGACGTAGGTTTCGTCGACTCGCCAAGACCTTTTTTGTCGGCCTGAGATGCCTTCGCAGTCGCTGCTCCAACTCAGGGCCGTAATACTGCACCCAGCGCCAGCCTCGCCTTCGCCAGCCAGTCC
>PLQW01000036.1 GCA_003160215.1 Acidobacteriaceae bacterium | reverse complement strand
CGCCTATGCGGAACGCTGGGTGCGATCGGTGAAACAGGAATGCCTGTCGAAGCTCATCTTGTTCGGGGAGAGACCGCTGCGCCGAGCCCTGCAGCAATACGTGGTCCATTACCACGAGGAGCGCAATCACCAGGGCAAGCAGAACCGACTGCTGTTCCCATTGCCGAATCGAGGGACGAGCGGGAATAACGGAATTGTGCGTTGCAAGGAACGACTGGGTGGTCTGCTGAAGTACTATGAGCGGGAAGCGGCATGAACCTTCGGTCGGGTAAACTCCCCTTCCTCGGAAGCGAAGATGAGTTTTTTTACCATACGAGGTCCGAATCCGGTTTGCCAGCGATGAGGATGGATTGCGGCAGCAAGGCCGGAGCACCACGCATCTCGACCTTCTTCTTGATCCAAGCGGCACATTCGCGGGCGAGCCAGCGGAGCTGAAGGCGATTCCGAAAAGCACGGTCCGTGTCCGAACCGGTCAGCCCGAGTTCACCTCCATTGGTTGCCGGCAGTACCACGCGGCAGGTGTCAAGTTTCCCCAACAGATCACGCAGCTCCGCGAACGCGAAGAGGGAAAACGCGGGAGAGGCCAAGTCGAGCGACGACGGGGGTGCTAAGGTCTGGCGCAGTTCGTCGATCACGCGGTCGCTGCCTGTGTTTTTGATGAGTTTCATCTATGAGTCCGACGCACGCTCCGTTGTGCTGAACTCGGTAGGCGTGCTCCCCTTCCGTTTTTCGCATCGCCCAGAACGCTAATCACCGTGACGACCTGGTCCGGCAGAATGCCTCTGACTGCGGCGCCGGGCTGGAGGTCTTCGAGACGGGTCATCGTTCTTCGCTCGTGTTCAGTTGCGTTCCCCCCTGGTTGGCGAAGCTACTACAGCCTAGTCCTTCGAGGGCGTAAGTCTCTAATTCTTCATGCGCAGAACCCTACCAAATCACCTTTCGGCTGTCAGCGTAAATATCCTAAGAGTTACAACTGTCTTGCGCCGACGGGGGCTTTAGGTGGTGACTCCCATTTGCTTGAAACGCGGCGCGAGGCGCGGGTTCTTCATGCGTGAGCGTCGGCTGGCTGCTGAAAACCGCCGTACATGGATTTGCTTTTCGCGCTTACGGGCCCAGAGTAGCAAAATTGTCGGGTTAGCCCATTATGAACGCGTTCTCCGCTCGTATCGGTACTGCAGCCACAGCAGCACGAAGCCTATCGTGGGAAGCAGGAAGTCCATATAAAGGATCAAACCAGAATTTCCCGGCCGAAATTTCGGGTCAGCATGATCTGGTAAACATGACCGACTCCCGCACCAAGAAAGAACAGCGCCGGGCCAGTCACGGCTGCGAGTCTCAGATCGAGGCTGGGGCGGAAAGCGAGAAAACCAACAGCCGCGTATCCCAAGCTCGCGAAGCCGACCTCCTCCTGGAACGGACTATCCTTCCACCCGATAAAGCCCGCGGTCATTTCGCCCAAAAAGGTATGCAGCACAAAATTGTAGAACAGGCTGAAGCCGATTGAGAACAGCAGGAAATAGGCGAATAGCGCCTCGACTATGACCGGTGCAGTCAACGGCTTGGGCGCACGAAGAAGCGCCACGCCTGAAGCAATCAGCCCGATCACGAGGAACGTGAGAGTGAAATTCCCCAATATGCAACGAATGATGTTTTCCACTTGTGCGACTCCGGCTATTTTCTCAGGGGATTAAGCGAGGGCATCTTTGGGCGATGCAGGCGTGGTCCCCTGTTTCCGTTAAAGCATTATCAGGCTGTGCGGCTCACATAAAACGGAAACCGCATGAAACCTTGCTCGTCAGCGACAGGATTCAGTGGCGTTGAGTGCACACACCCAAATCCTGCATGAGGTTTTTATACGAATCGTTGCCATAGTCCCGTCTGATCAATGAGCAGGTGGGCGGTCGTGAGGGTGAACGCCTTTTCGGCCTGTGGGCTTAGGCTCCAGGTCGTCTCCAGCAATGCCGGACAGAACAACCGGCGCACGGTCGGGGAATTCAGCGACAAGAGAGAGGTTTCCGCCCATGGCCTCGACGGTCTTCCGGAGAGTGGAAAGCAACAGATCGCTGCGCTTTTCAAGGCGCGAAACACTGTCCTGGGTGATACCGAGAGTCTTGGCCATGCGGACCTGCGTGAGCTTGCGGGCGTGCCGGAGCTCGCGCAGGGTCATTTCCTCTGCGATCAGCTGAACAGCGCGGGCCTCGACCTTCTTCCGCTGGGCCGGGCTTAGCTTGTTGATTTTGTCATCCACGTTTATGGGCATGGTTATTTCCTTTCCTTTTTCAGCCGGGCCTGATGAGCGTCGAAACGGTCATCCGCCTTTCGGATCAGCTCGCGGTAGAACCGTTTTTCGCTGCCGCCCGATTTATCTCCTGCCACGAGCAGGATCGCCTTACGCTTCGTGTCGAAAGCAAACGCCACCCTCCACTCACCGTCAGCCGCACTGAAGCGCAGCTCCTTCATATTCGCGTGGCGAGAATCGTTCAGCGTATCAGCGCGGGGACGCTTCAATTGCGGCCCGAATTGCTGGAGAAGGCGAGTCATTGCCAGAATCTCAGTCCGCACGTCTTCGTGCAGCGCGTCGAACTCCGGCTCAAACTCATCGCCAATCTCAACAACCCAGCTCACTGATGAAATATGGCATATGATACATATGATGTCAACTCCATATATACCCTACGAGAAAGAGGCCTGTAGTGACTTCTTTGGGTGGCCGAGCGCAGGCTCTAGTCTAGATACGGTAGTGTTGCAAGTTTCAAATGCAGACAAGTTTGTCGCCGAGCGTCTGTCGTGCGTTCTTAGGCTGCCAAGTCGAAAAGGTTGTCGATGAACTGAATCTGTCGAAGAAGATCATCTCCTGCCACCCATCGAGCTTGCCCCTTCCGGATCATGTGGATTGCTTCGTAGCCTTGAATCGTTCGCCGAGCCGCCTGGAATTCTCGGAAGCCTTGCTTGGCGTTCACTCGACGTTTGATGGCTCGATGATCCTGTTCGAGAATGTTGTTCGAGTACTGCACGGGTCGGTGTCGACAGCGGTTGCGCAGCGTCCCTTCTTTTTTAATGTCGGGGATCGCGGAGCTGTAAATCGGTGCCAGGTCGGTGTTGATCACTCGAGGTTGGGGATGGGATCGATCGCTGA
>PLQW01000289.1 GCA_003160215.1 Acidobacteriaceae bacterium | reverse complement strand
GATTTCTGACGCACTACACTAGGAAGTCGCCGCCGCCGCCCTCACCGGTTTGCCGCAATAAGGACAGCACACGTAGTCTCTGCTGATGGAGCGCCCGCAGTGACTACAGCTTGGGGTCAAGGCATGGCCGCACTTCGGACAATAGCGGAAGTCCGATCCGACCTCGGTACCGCAGTTGGGGCACGGTATCAGCAGAGGCTTGCGCAGCAGGAAGTACGCAATAAAGCCCAGGGCCTTGGGTACGAAAATCACCAACAACGTCCACAGCAGCGCATTCATGCCGCGACGCTTGGAGTCCGCATTCACGTAGCCGATCATCAGGATGATGATCGCCAAGACCGCACCCCCAACCAGGCTGATCAGCACCAAAAACGGCATCGGGGGTATGTCTCTTTCGAAGTGAGGCAGGAGTCCCAGCAGGCAGATCTGCATGAGCAAGAACCCCAACACTGCGATAACTCTTGCGACAGCCGGAATAATGGCGAGTTCGCTACGAAAGTGAGACTTTACCTGGACCTGGTTCATCGCTTTTCTCCTTCATGCTCCCCCGCCAAACCCAGCATGAGTGAGCCTTCGAATATGGGATGTGGAAACGCCAGCAGCAGGCCGGCGATCACGACAGCCGGCAGCAGCAGAAAAAGCAGGATTCCCGGCTCGACGATCGCCGATGAGAGTCCCACATGTCGCGCCACCCAGCCGCCGAATCGCCACCATAGCCACGCCGAAAGCGCCGAAGACATGGCTCCGATACAAAACGAAATCGCGATCAACACCATGCGGGCTCGCTGCTCGTGCAAATAGGTCGCGCGGGCGCGCAGCCGAGCTTGGGTGGTGGCCACCAGCGCCGGGCTGGCGGTGATCGCCACCGATCGCAGAATCCGGCCCGTGCTGTTCGTCAGTGCAGCATATTCGGCACACTCGTCGCAGGTCGCCAGGTGCGGCTCCAGCCAGGCCGTATCCGGAGCGGCGATCTCTTCCGCGCCGCGACGGGTGATGAGGTCAATGGCGCGTTCATGTTCGCGGTTGGTCATAGTGCGCCTCCTGTCAGCGCGGGGCGTAGCGCCATCACCCCGCGGTAGAGCCGTGTCTTCACTGTGGCAACGGGAATGTGAATCAACTGCGCGATCTCCTCCAGCTTCATCTGTTCCTGGAAGCGAAGCACCAGGACCTCGCGGAAAATTGCCGGCACCTGTCCCAGGGCTGCGTCGAACATTTCATGCTGCTGCTGCGCCAACGCCAGGTCGAACGGCGATGGGCCATCCGCTACGGGTTCAAAAGGAGCGCCGTCTTCCGGGTCCTTCATTTCATCCAGGCTGCGGGGATTTCTCTTGCGCAGGTAGTCGATCGCGACGTTGTGTCCGATGGACATCAGCCAAGTCACGAAGCGGTTGCGGCCGTCGTACTGATGGCCTTTTTCCAGCACGCGCAGCCAAGTTTCCTGGAACAGGTCCTCGGCGACGGCGCGATTGCCGGCCAAGTGCAGCAGGTAGCGCAGTAGCCGGTGCTGATACTGCTCGATCAAGGCGTCGAGCAGGTCAGGATCGCGACGCCGCAGTCCACGCGCAATTTGCGACTCTTCGGTTTCCATCGGAACCAGCGAACTGAAGGCGGTGGCGATCATACTAACGGGATATACGAGGCAGGGGGAGAAAAAGACTCAGGAAGGCATTTTCACCACGGATTTGCACGGATGACACGGATTTTATTGGGGTCTATGCCCAGGTTCCGGTTAAGTCGCGCGGCCCGCGGACGAATGATTTCTACCTATGTAAGTTGGAAGAGGAACAGCCTCAGATTAAGTGGCCTTTTATCTGAACTTGATCCGTGTTCATCCGTGTATATCCGTGGTTAGATTGCCTTTTGTCAGACTGGCAAGTTGGCCAGTCTCGGCCCCTGCTACTTCCCGTGATTTACAATCATCTATTCGCCTGTCGCCATTATCCCGACAAGCCGGGGAGCCCCGGCGCTCACCCTTCTAGAACGGAGCACGAACTTGCCAGAGACCATTTACGACATAGCCATCGTCGGCAGCGGGCCTGCGGGATACACTGCGGCCATTCGCGCCGGGCAGCTTGGACTGAAGGCGGCCCTCATCGAGAAAGATCCGTACTTGGGCGGCACCTGCCTGCATGTCGGTTGCATTCCAACCAAGGCGTTGCTGTTCAACGCGGAAGTCTTCGACCACGTAAAAGAAGGCATGGAACTCGGACTGGAGAATACGGCTGGCGTTTCGCTGAACTGGGGCGCGATCCAGAAGCGCAAGCAGGGCATCGTGGACAAGCATGCCAAGGGCCTGCAGTTCCTGATGAAGAAGAACAAGGTGGACGTCATCCGCGGATATGGCAAACTGACCGGCCCTGCGAAGGACGGCATCCACACGGTTGCGCTGGAAGGCGGCGAACTGAAGTCGATCAAGGCCAAGAACGTCATACTTTGCACCGGTTCGTCGGCGCGCATGTTGCCCGGCCTGCAACCCGACATGCAGGTCCTGACCAACATCGAGGTGCTGAGCCTGGACCAGATTCCCAAGTCGCTGATCGTGATTGGCTCGGGCGCAGTGGGCGTCGAGTTCGCCAGCATCTACAAGTCCTTCGGAGCGGACGTGACTATCCTGGAGATGTTGCCGCGTTACGTACCGGTCGAAGACGAGGAAGTGTCGAAGGAGTTGATGCGCGTGTATCGCAAGCGCGGCATCAACGGCTTTGTAAACGCCAAGGTCGAGAAGGTGGAGAAGACCAAGACGGGCGTCGCCGTCACCTTTACCGTCGATGGCAAGCAACAGAAGCTGGAAGCCGAGAAGGTACTGGTCGCAGTGGGCCGCGCGCCCATGACCGACAACATCGGCCTCGAGAAGACCAAGATCGAGTCGGAGCGCGGCTTTGTGAAGGTTGACGAGTACATGCGCACCGCCGAGCCGGGAGTTTATGCGATTGGAGATATTGCGCTGGGCTACCCGCTGCTGGCTCATGCCGGCGCCAGAGAAGGCATTATCGCGGCGACCCACATTGCCGGCAAGCCGGTCAAGCCAGTCAATCTGCTGCGCATTCCCAACGCGACCTATTGCCATCCCGAGATCGGAAGCGTGGGCCTCACCGAAGCCAAGGCGAAGGAAAAGGGTTACACCGTGAAGATTGGCAAGTTCCCCTTCACTGCGAACTCGCGCGCCAGCATCGTGGGGCAGCACGAAGGCTTCATCAAGATCGTTACCGACGCCAAGTACGGCGAGATCCTGGGCGTGCACATCATCGGGCCGAATGCGACCGAGCTGATCGCCGAATCGGTCCTGGCGCTGGAGATGGAATGTACCGCCGAAGAGCTGGCGAACATTATCCACGCGCATCCCACATTGTCAGAGGCGATGCTGGATGCGGCGAATGCGGTGTTTGGCGTGGCGATCAGTGCGTAAGGCGCGGTGCGCTTTTAGCTGTTAGCTTTCAGCCATCAGCTCTCAGGTTCTTGTATTTGGATAGTGGCGGCAATGGACATCGCCGTTCAGTTGTAATGTAGGCAGGCAAACTGTGTGCTAATGCGGACGACTGACTTGTCCTGCTAACGGCTAAAAGCTAAGAGCTAACGGCGTATGACGAGTAGAGTAGTTGGAGGACCTTAACAATCATGAGTCTTCTAAAGTGGTGTGACGAAGGCCCGGCGACGGTGTCCCTGCAGGCGACGGTGGAAGATGCGATCCAGACGATGCTGGAAAAACAAGTGGGCGCAGTAGCCGTCATTGATGAGCACGGCGTCGTGGCGGGCATGTTTACCGAACGCGACGTGCTGGCGAAGTTCGCGCTCAGCGGGCAAGATCCCAAGCGCACGCCGGTGCACGAGCTTATGAGTCCCATGGTCGAGATGGCAACCGAAGAGACCACTCCCAGCGAAGCGCTTCAGGTCATGCTGGAACGGCACTACCGCCATATGCCGATTGTGGACGATCACGGGAAAGTGTTGGGCATCTGCTCCATCCGCAACATCCTCGAGGCGCGGGTGGATGACCTGCTGGCCCAACTGGATGCCACCCATCCGGCGGGAGCGAAAGCCTGAGTTTTCGAAACCTGGGTAGAGCGGCGCTTTAGCGCCGCGTTGCCGCGAATTCTAAAAACCGAGCCGGCTTCAGCCGGCGGCACTACTGTTCAGCTACACCAGTACCTGAAGTGTTTTAGAAGCTCTCCGGCCATCTTCGCTTGCCGTGCAGCACCGCCAGTATCTTAACCATGTTTTTGTTCTCGATTCGATAAGCAACAATATATGGAGTGTTGGCGATTACCAGTTCGCGGGTGTTCGCGACTCGGCCGTCACGTCCTGCGCTGGGATGCGAGCCGAGAAGTTTTACCGCTTGGGTGATCTGGAGTAGCAGCCGGTCGGTAGCCCTCGGGTTATCGGCGGCAACATAAGCGTGTGTGGCCGTGAGCTGCCTGACCGCGTCTTCCGCCCATTGGATCGTCATTTCTTGCGGCGTAGTTTTGCCACAATCTTCTCGACATCGCGGTGGTCAACCAGCTCTCCCGCATCAGCTTGTCGAATGCCCTTTTCGATCAATTCGACGTGGTATTGCTGTAGATCAAGATAGTTGTCTATCGCCTGGTTGAGCAGGTAACTGCGGTCGCGATCCTGCTCGGACGCAAGGGCGTCCAGCGCTTTCACTTTCTTCGCATCCGTACGGAAGCTGACCGTCTTGTGCATAATACGCCATAATACACCGTAAGATACCGAGAGGTATTGCCTCTGTCGGCAGGGATTCATAACAGCTCGGCGGGATAAAAGTGATAATCAAAATCTTCGTCGCTTCAACTTAACCTTCGTGGTGGCTGACGCTAACGCTGCTATAATCAACCTCATTCATGGCACAGAAGCGTTTGATCCGCTCCACTACTGTTCTTTGCGTTCGCCGGGAGGGGAAGGTCGTGATGGCCGGAGACGGCCAAGTCACGCTCGGCGAAGGCGTCATCAAGCACTCCGCCCGCAAGATCCGCCGCCTTTACCAGGACAAGATTCTCGCCGGGTTTGCCGGTTCCACCGCCGACGCATTCTCGCTGTTCGCGCGTTTCGAGTCGAAGCTGGAGCAGTATCACGGCAACATCGGCCGCGCCGCGGTCGAGCTGGCCAAGGACTGGCGCACCGACAAGATGCTGCGCTCGCTGGAGGCCCTCCTGCTGGTCGCCGACCAAAACCAGACGTTCCTGATTAGCGGACAGGGCGACGTGATTGAGCCCGACACCGGAATCGCCGCCATTGGCAGCGGTGGTCCCTATGCCATTGCGGCCGCGACGGCGCTCTTCGAGCACACCGACCTGCCGCCCCGCAGGATCGCCGAGGAGGCGATGAAGATTGCCGGCAAGATTTGCATCTACACCAACGACAAAGTGACCATCGAAGAGCTGTAAGTCAGGTTTCCCAGGCTCAAGGTTCCGGGTTCAAGCTGCGCTGGGCTAATGTCTTTCCGCCCTGCGGGCCTGGTTCCTGCGCGATCAAATCTTCTCTTCCGGAAACTCCACGTCCGCTCCCAGCGGATCGGTGAAGCGGTTCGTCAAATTCGCCAGGCCGATCAGCAGATCGAGGTCCACGATCTCCGCTTCCGAGAAATGCAGCTTCAGGCTTTGAAGGTCCGCGTCGGCAATGGAATGGGGATCGCGGGTGAGCTTCTCGGCGAAATCCAGCGCCGCTTCTTCCTTCTCGCTGAAGTTGCCATGCTGGCCTTCCTTCAGGTGCTGCCAATCCTCGCGCGTAAGGCCAACGCGCTTGGACGCGGCAAGATGATGCTGCATGCAGTAGCGGCAGCCGTTGATCATCGAAACCCGGATGTACACCATCTCGTACAAGCGGCGCTCCAGCGAGCGTCCAACGCTGGCGTAAAACGGCAGCAGGGTCTTCAGCACCTCCGGCTGGTGCGCCAGAATCTTGTGAAAGCTGACCGGTTTGCCTTTCAGCACCTTTTCGTAAACCTCGCGAACCTCGGGTGAGGCCTGCTCCATCTCAACGTATGACAGTCTGGCCATAAGGCTGACTAACCCTCCAGCCTTATAATACCTGCATATCTCCACCTCGTTTGTACTCATGCCAAAAGCAATACGCATTATCGGTGCCGGACTGGCCGGCTCGGAAGCCGCCTGGCAATGCGCCCGCCGTGGCGTCGCGGTGGAACTGTTCGAGATGCGGCCGGTGCGCTCGACGCCTGCGCACCAGACCGCGAACTTCGCCGAGCTGGTGTGCTCCAACTCGCTGAAATCCGACACCGAGAACACCGCGCCCTGGCTGCTGAAGGAGGAAATGCGCCGCGCCGGCTCCCTGCTGATGGAGATCGCACGCGAGACCGCCGTTCCCGCCGGTCACGCGCTGGCCGTGGACCGCGACAAGTTTGCCCAGGCGGTAACGGCTGCCATCGAAGGCGAACCGCTCATCCGCGTGCTGCGCGAAGAAGTCACGGCGATCGACGACCAGGGCACGATCACGATTGTGGCGACCGGGCCACTCACCTCGGACGCACTGACGCGCGAAATCCTTCGCCTGAGTGGCAGCGAGCAACTGTATTTCTACGATTCCATCAGCCCGATCGTCGAGGCTGACTCCATCGATATGTCTCGCGTATATATGGCCGCGCGCTACGACAAGGGTACCGCCGACTACATCAACTGTCCGATGACGAAGGAAGAATACGACCGCTTCCTCGACGCGCTGCTGGAGGCGAATTCGGTTGACGTCAAGGATTGGGAGAAGCTGAACTACTTCGAGAGCTGCCTGCCGATCGAGGAGATCGCGCGTCGTGGCCGCGACACCCTGCGCTTCGGGCCGATGAAGCCGGTTGGCCTACGCGATCCGCGTACCGGCTACACACCTTACGCCGTGGTGCAGTTGCGCCAGGAAAATTTGCGCGCCGACTCCTACAATCTTGTCGGCTTCCAGAACCACCTCAAGTACGGTGAGCAGGCGCGGATCCTCCGGCTCATCCCCGGCCTGGAGAAGGCGAAGTTCCTGCGCTACGGACAGATCCACCGCAACACCTACATCAACAGCCCGTCTCTGTTGACCGAAACGTTGCAAATGAAGCAGCACCGCAACGCGCTGTTCGCCGGGCAGATCTCCGGCGTCGAGGGCTACGTCGAGTCCATCGCGACCGGATTGCTCGCTGGCATGCAAGCTTCGGCTCTCGCCCAGAACGCGGAACCGATCCCTCCTCCGCGCGCCACCGCCTTCGGCGCGCTGATGAATTACATCTGCCACGCCGAAGCGAAACATTTCCAGCCGGCCAACATCACCTTCGACCTATTAATGCCGCTCGACGAAACCACCCGCCGCCGCATCCGCGACAAAAAGCAGCGCCACGCGATGGTCTGTGAGAGGGCGTTGGCGGAGTTACAAATGTGGATTGAGGCCCACCGCATCCCTTTGCAACCTGTACGACGCAGGCACCGAATGCATTCGGAGCGGCCGTCCTGAAAAACACAACCATCAAGATCATCGGGCGGCAGACCGGAAGCCTGGACGTGCTGCGCGAATTCCTGCACCTGAACGAAACCACGTGCAGGGCGAGGTTCTCCAAGAGAAGGTCATGTCGGGAACGGCAAACACCGATCAGCCAGCCGAGTGAATGACGCAGCGACACGAACATGCTGGAATCATAGCTGAGATGTCTGCAAGCCGGCATGCCCCAGTCATTCATTCTCCGGACGCTCGTAATTTTGGCGAGCCATAGCCCGATGAACAGCGACGCCCATCACATGGAATTCGACAACAGAAGACTTGGGAACATAGACCAGGATGTTATTGCCGGTGCTGTCAAACGGTCGCAGCCAAATTCCCGAGTCGAACAGGAGGCGGCCATCGTTCTCCGTTCGGCCCTCCACTACTTCTCCGTCTGCGAACTGGACCCGAATCCACAAGTCAGTTGCGGCCACGTCCGAGAAGAACTTTACCTCGTCGTGATCGAAAGCTCCTTCATGCCTCTTCACAAAGAAGACCGCCTTCGTCTCCGATACTTGGACAAGAGAGCATTCGTCTTGGTTATCGCACCGGATGTGTAAGACTTCCGGTAAAGGTGCGGGGGGAACGACTTGCCTGGTGATCGTATCCCACTCCAGAATGCCTCTGCTGAGGGTACCGTCCATTCTGTGGACTACAACCAATTCATTTTGTATCATCCGGTCAGCGGGAACACTTTCTTGCTTTGTCAATCTTGGACCACCTATTTTGTCATTTCACGGAGTCAGGACACTCGCACCGGCTTCCGCGCTGAGTCCATTCCCAACTTACGCAGGCGGCGCAGCAGGACCTTGTAACTGATCCCCAGAGCTTTCGCGGCCTCTCTTCTATTTCCTCCTGAGGCATTCAGGGCCTCCGAGATGGCTTCGGTACCAATCGTCACAGGCTTGCAGACGGAGGCATCGACATCCTGCGTCAATTCATCCATCATCAACTGCTCGTCGCCCAGCACCAGATACCGCTTGACAAAACTCTCTAATTCTCGCAGGTTGCCCGGCCAGTTATATCGCATGCAGGCATTCATCAGGCGCGAAGACAGTGTGGGTTGCGTGTCGGACAAGTTCAACTCTCCCTTATACCGTCGAAGGAAATGGTCGATCAGCACCGGTATTTCTTCTCGGCGTTCCCGCAAGGGTGGCAGCGTGAGGCAGAACCCGTTGAGGCGGTAGTACAGATCTTCACGAAACGTCTTCTGCGCAATCGCTGCTTTCATGTCGATGTTTGTGGCTGCCAATATTCGCACCGAGACCTTCTCGGTGGCCCGGCTCCCCAGCGGCGAAAAGGTGCCATCTTGCAACACCTGTAAGAGCTTCGCCTGCAGGCTGGGGTGCATCTCCCCGATTTCATCTAGGAACATCGTGCCATGGTTGCACTGTTTGAATTTCCCGGGCTTGGAACGGCCGGCTCCGGTAAAGGCGCCTTGCTCGTAGCCGAAAAGTTCGCTTTCCAGCAATTCTGACGGCACGGCCGCGCAGTTCACTTTCAAGAAAGGGTTGCTGGCCTGCGGCGACAAGCTATGGATGTAGCGAGCCAGAACTTCCTTCCCGGTGCCGCTTTCGCCCAGGATTAGTACCGGCAGATTGACCCGCGCCACCAGCGCGGCATGCTCCTGAATCTCGCGCATGCAGGGGCTCGCGTAGACAAAAAATGTGCTATGGCCTAGAGGCACCTCGGTACTAATTCCGTCAGGTCTTGTACTTCTAACCGGTGCCAGTCTCGTCAGAAGCTCCATAAGGTCCTCTGCGAGAAACGGTTTCAGCAGGACATCCCGTGCGCCCTCCCGGATTGCCGGCAACAGGTCGCCGTATTGGCTGATATGTGCGATCAACACGACATTCGCACGGGGATGCAGCTTGTGGATACGCGGTAGCAATTCCGAACTCTGCATATCGGGCAAGCGGCTAGAGGTAAGCATCACGTGAGGACGTGCCCCATTTCGAATACATTCAAGTGCGCACTCACCGGAGTCACAGGTGGTTACGTCGTGTTGGGCTTCCTCCAGGATAGTGCGTATGTAACGCAACATACGAGGGTCATTGTCGATCACCATCACAGATCTTGACGACACGGCCCCTTGCCATCGAACTGGATTGGTCGCCGATAAGAAGGACGAAGTGGGGGACCCGTCGTCTACGTGTTCGGCCATAGGTTCTGTTCCCATCTCAGAGGATCCTGGTCAACAACTTTGACAAATTAACAAACTCCATCGCCCTTGCTCCGTCACTGATGAACCTACACTGCGGCAAACCAGCATCGTGGCGGGGCAGAGGCCCGCTCAGATGGCCCAGCATTACGAAACATCCAGGCATCGCCACGAGGCTCTGACCTTGCACTAAGGGGAAGGGGGACGACCGATGGAAACAACAACCATAGACGAAGCGCAATCGGTCTACACTCAGTTTACTACTCCCCTATTGTAAAAAGTCAATCTTTATTTTTTATTCCAGAAGGAATTTCCTTCCACAGAGTTCCCATATAGGGCCAACTGGGCAGCTATATTGTGAAGCGCTTTTCACTTCGCTAAGACCGGCGGCCAGCGGGGGAAAATACCCCGCGCAAAGAAAACGTATATTCCCCCCAAAGTATTGCTATCGGTCTCCCACTTAGGTCTTCTTGGAGCAGCGCCTTCGACGGCAATTCCAAGTCTGCCGGACTCCGCTGGCATGTCTCAGAAGATGAAATACATTTCACCCCGCCGCGGAGACTGTCCTGCTCGAAATCAAGAATTGCGCCTGTTCCAGCGCTCTAGTCCACTCGGGAACAAGTTGGCCAATCAGTTGCAAGTTGTAGGCATTTTGGTTGAACAAGTCATCATGGATAATTATCGATTTACTGACCTTCCCCCGGATTCGGTGCTCTTCGGTAGGTCTACCGTGATGTCCGAGCTACGCGGGAGGCTGGTGCGCATATGTAGCACCAACCTGCCTATATTGTTGCACGGCGAAAGTGGCATAGGGAAGGCACTTCTCTCCAGGTTTATCCATAATCACGCTATCGGCATCGTTGGTTTTTACACAAGAGTAGACTGCGCCAACAGTTCCGGCACTTTGCTGGAGTCTGACCCATTCCCATTCGTGGTAAATGAGCATCCGTACACTAGCACAATCGAACCAGGAAGTCCGGAACCCGCGCCCGTAGGAACTCTATTTCTCGATGAAGTTGGAGAGTTGTCCCCTCAGCTTCAACTGAAGCTGTTGCATTCGCTTCACGAAGGAGAACCCACTGCGGGCGATAGTCGGCCAAACCTTGGGACAAAAGCGCGCATTATATGTGCAACCACTCGCAATCTTCGGCAAGAGGCCAATGAAGGCAGATTCCGCCAGGAACTTTTCTATCGACTGGCGGTGGTGACGCTGGAGGTGCCGCCCCTCAGGAACCGGCTGGACGACCTCTTGATCATCGCAAACTATCTGCGGCTGTACTACAGCGAAAAATTCGGACTACCTGGCAAGCCTTTCCCGAAGAGGCTGGTCGAGCGCATGCATTACTACGAGTGGCCAGGCAACATTCGTGAATTCGAGAGTTTTATTTGCCGTTACGTTATTTTGGGCTCCGACGACCGAGTGCTCCGTGGACTTAGCTCTAACAACGACGGCGTACCAGCTTACGGCATGATTAGGCCCGGCGATGCCTTACTGAAGGAGGTCACCAGGCGAACCTTGGCTGAGGTCGAACGGGAAATGATCGTCAAAGCCCTCGATTTCCACCACAGCAATCTCAAGAAAGCAGCGAACACACTGGGCATCAGCTATCGCACCCTGATCAACAAAATGGATCAGGCTGGGTTGCCACGGGTACATCATTCCACCAAGTCGGGTGAAGACCTGGAATCTTGATTGCTAGCAGTTTTATTTCAAGCTTGTTTGCACGTTTCCCTGGCATTGGACGGGCGGCTAGGCGAAACGTTAGATTGGAGCGGGGTCCGTGAAGTTTCATATATCGGCCGGAGCGCTCGTGCCCGCAGCCGCCATTCTTGCGATCGGCAAGTCCAGGTTTGGATGGTTGTGGGGGACGCTTGCTGGATGCTTGCTCGTGCTTTCGTTGCTTCTACACGAGGCGGGCCACATCGCTGTCGCATTGCTCACTGGCACGCGGGTCGATGCAGCCGGTATCTGTCTGAAAGGGCCTTACATCCGCCGGCAGGTTGCTTCCTCAAAGTGCGCCGATCTGGCTATCGCTTCCGCCGGTTTAGCCGTGAATGCGCTGATCATCCTCGCGTTTTGGAACACCACAGGTATTCTCCATTGGCTGGCCGCGCTCAATGCCTACTTTGCCGTTAGCAATCTCATTCCGGCATTCGGATCGGATGGTCAGCGAATTCTCAGGTTGCTTCGTGGCCAGTCCCCGGCCAACCACGGTGTGACCAATCCCCTCCCTGTGCCTGTGGCTGCCTACGTCGTACAGCCGGGTAATCAGGTCTAGTTCTTCGATACCATCTCAAGCGCCTCAATTCCTGGCGTGCGTTCGAACAGCACTGCAACTTTATCCGAGTAAATCGGCTTCCACGCCGGAGAGTGTTGAAGAAGGTACGAAAGTGGCTGGTCTGGCTCTAGAAGGGCATAGTCGATTCGATACTTGTCCAGGATTTCAAACGACTTCTGGATCATGGTAGCGTGGAGATGGTCATCGAAGCTTTGGTTGTAAATGAAGATATCTGCGCGCCCGTCGATAAAGGGCTTTAACTGGGGCGCATTCCATTCCATGTACCCGCCCCACCCGTAGTTGTTGAAGATTCTCCCGCCGATGTGGCGCTGTTGCATGAACGCCAGGGCCGCGCTGGGGTATTTTTCGCTTACCTGCTGTTGCAATTCTGCCGGGGATGGAAAGAAGAAGATCAGCGACCCAACTATCGCCGCCATGATGCCAGCGTTGAGCCAGGGTTTATCCAGTTTCCGATCATAGGGCGGGAACAGCTTCAGACACGGCGCGAGTATGGGCGCCACGATCAGGCCTGCAAAAAACAACATCCGCGTATGCGACAGTGCGGCCCAAAGAGCAAACGCCATCAGTATCACCTCGACAAGCCTCCACCGTCGGCGGGAGAACAACGCGGCTGCCAGCAAGGCGAAAATTATGATTAGGGCCAGCCTCCCATTCCCGGTACTAAAGTCTACAGACTGCCACTCTTCAATGTGCTTCATGTTGCCCGGCTGCCGGAAAAGCAGGTCAAATGGGTACAGCACCAGCTTGTAGCCAAAAGGGTTTACGAAGAGGGCGGCCAGTGAAGCGGCCAGTACCAGCAGTAGTCTCTTCATCTCCACGGGGGACCACCGCCGAGCTACGACCAGGCCCCATTCGCCCTGAACCAGGCCGGAGGCGATGGTGACAACTAGCACCACCACTCCAAAGACCCAGGAACCGTGGAAATTGATCCAGAGCGCAAACAACGGCGGCAACATCCACAGGCCCTTACCGGTCTTCCAAAAACGATCCAGCACGATCAAAAGCCCAACCATGCAGAGCCAGCCGAACAGCAGCATGCGAGGACCGGCTGATACAACTCCACACAGAATACCCAACACGGTTGCCACGGCTGCGTTCTTGCAATCGGCCCCGGCGCGGCAGGTAAGATAATAAACGCCGATATAAATCAGCACCAGGGTTGCGAAATACACTGCCAACAGCCCCTGTAGTCCCATGGTCTTGAAACCCAGAAAAAATGGGATTTCCGACAGCCATTCGTGATCAAGCCACGGCGACCCCGCCGCCGTGAACGAGTAGGTATCAATCCGCGGGAACGCGTGGTGCAGTACTAACTGACCGCCATTCCGCAGATGCCACCAGATGTCTGGTTCCGCAATCGCTCGTGCTGACAACCTGAATACGGGCACCACGAGCAAGAACATGCACATAACAGGAAAAGAGAAAACCTTGGCCGCCAGACGACCCATGGTTGCGTGTTCATTGATGGTTCTTCTCCCGGCGATCGGCCAGGCTGGCTCCGACGCTGTAGGTGCTGAAGTTTGCACGGTAATCTCTCCTAGGTCGAGTGGTCTTAGTCCGTTTCCGCTTTCAACGGTGCCGCAGCCGAGGGCACTCTCCCGTAAAGCTTCGCTACCTTGTCTCGATAGATCGTGCGCCATCCGGCGCTGTGATCAAGCACGTAACACAGGTGCTTGTCGACCGGAAAGAGGACGTAGTCGATCCTGTACTTGTCGAGCAACTCAAGCGGCTTTTCGATCCCATTGACCTTCAGGTAATCCTCGAAGACGCCATTGTAGATAAAGACATCGGCACGGCCATCGGCAAAGGTTTTCACCTCGGGCGCATTCCATTCGATATACCCGCCGTAGTCGTAAAAGTGAAACAGCCTGCCGCCGACCTGTTTTTGTTGCATGAATTGGAGGGCGGCGCGGGGAAAGTGAGCGTCGACGCTGTTCTGGAGCTGCGACGTACTGGGGTATGCCCACAGGATAAGGCCAACGATGGCAGCAGTCATTGCGAGGTTGAGCCAGGGTTTGTCCTTCTTCGGATCGTAGAGCCCGAATACTTGCACGCGTGGCCCAAAGATGGGGATGAGAATAATGGCTGCAAAGAGCAGAAACCGGACGTGGCTTAGCGCGGTCCAGACTGCGAATGCGATCAGCAATACGTCGCGGACCTCCCAGCGACCTCGCGACAACAACGTGACCGCCAGCAACGCAAAGATCATCAACATCGCCAGCTTGCCATAGCCTGTGTGGAAGTCCACCGATTGCCACTCGACTATCTTGCCCAAGACTGGCTGTTGGCGGAACAACAGATCGAACGGATACCACAGCAGTTTGTAGCCGTACGGGTTGACCAACATTGCGGCAGAGGACGCGACTACTATTACGACTAGTTTCCGTAGCTGGGCTGGCGTCCAGCGCTCTGCGCTTACGCTGCCCCACCGGCCTTCAACCAGGCCGGAAACGATATATATACCCAACACGACCAGTCCGAACACCCAGGAACCATGAAAGTTGATCCATAGGGCAAACAAAGGTGGCAGCGCCCACAGCCCTTTTCCGGTCCGCTGAAAACGCTCCAATACGATGAGTTCGGCCGTCAGGCAAAGCCAGCCAAAGTGAAGCATTCGCGGCCCGAAGGAATAGCTTCCGAGGATTACTGAGACCATTGTGACCAGGGCCGCATCGCCGCAATTGGCGCCACGCCGCAATGCCAGGTAATACATCCCGCCGAAGATGAGCCACAAAACAACCAGGTACACCGCCAGCAAGCCCCTGAGGCCATAGGACTGAAAGGCGAAGTAGTAAGGCAGCTCGGAAAGCCATTCGAAATTCAGCAGAGGAGCGCCCGCTGTGGTGAACGTGTACAAGTCGGCATGTAAGAAAGAGTGGCCGGTCAGGAGTTGCTGGGCGTTACGCAGGTGAAACCATATATCGGATTCCGCAATGCTCAGGTTGGCAACTAGGGAAATTTCCAGTGCAATGATGGAAAACCAAAGTATAGGAAACGGGAAGAAGTTAAGATTCCGCATGTCCGCCGGTCTCGCGGCTGACGGGGTCGCATAGGTGACGGCTGGCGCCGGAGCTTCAATACAGGAGTTCTTCATCAGTATGAACCAGGTGATCGGCGTAAATCTTGTTTACAGCTCAGGTTGCGATGGGCTCCATTCCACCTTGCACCCTGATTGCCACTACGAACCGGGCGGGACTTCGGGCCGTGCCAGCGGCCTGCGGTTGATCGAGTAACGCACCGTGTGCAAGTTTTTGCCACTAATGAGCCGCGCCCTCGGGAGGTGGTTACACTCGCTGGCTCCTATGGACGGCCTGCCCTGCCTCTGTTTTTCCAAACCAGCCTACTATCCGGTAGGTAGCTGATTGATAAAGCAAGCTATACGAAGACATGCAATTCCACAGATTCTTCCTGTGCGCCAATTGGCAGCGGTATTGCAATGGCGACAGTGCTGTCCAGCATCACAGTTTTCTCAGTCGTGTTCAGATCCCAAATGGCTCTGGGTGGGACTCGAGTCGCTGAGACTGGCGGTAATCGTTCAAAAAAAGGAGCCTCCGTAAATGATCAACATGTTGAAGAATCTGCACAAGGAAGAGTCCGGCCAGGACCTGATCGAGTACGCGCTGATCGCGGCCCTGATTGCCGTGACATGCGTAGCCGTATTGGGCACTATCGGTACCAAGGTCAACAGCGAGTTCACGAAGGTGAGCGCGCAACTGACATAACGTTGGTTTGAGTTACTTGGAGGCAAGCTACGTGCCAGAAGGACGTTGGAGAATCCCGACAATAGCGGCACGCTGGGCAAAGGGAAAATGGTCCCTTGCCGGAGCGTGACCTTGAAAACCTATCGTAGGCACGGAGCTTGCTTCCGTTTCTTAGAGTCTTGGATAACGTGCAATGAACTGGGACACCTTTCTTCTCTTTGACGCGTTGGCGCTGGCAGTCGCCGCAGCGGTTGTGGATGTGCAGCATCACCGCATACCCAACTGGCTCACCTACCCAGGGATGGTGCTGGGAATTCTGCTGCGTTGGCTGTTCTTCGGATGGAAGGGGCTGGGCAGCGGTCTCACTGGCTGCCTGCTTGCCGGCGGGATTGTCTTTTTGTTTTACGCAGTACGTGCCATGGGAGCGGGTGACGTGAAGTTGCTAGCTGCCATCGGGAGCCTAGTGGGACCAAGTCACGCCATTGTCGTGCTTCTTGCCACGGCTATTTGCGGTGGAGTGTTAGCCATCGTTTATGCAGTTTATAGTCGCCGCATCGGCGCCACTCTCAGAAATGTCGGCTTGGTACTGCAGTTCCATTCCTCGAGCGGCATACAGGCCCATCCGGAACTTAACTTGGACAATCCCTCCGCATTGCGTATGCCGTATGGTCTGGCAATTGCGGCGGGAACTCTGTACGCGTTCCTAGGGACTTGGTGGAGGTAATTAATGAAGAATCGTCGGCTAGGTCTTGCTCTTGTAATAGCGGTCATCATATCGGTCACAGCGACGTTCTTTCTATATTCCCGCATCAAGCGGCAATACGCATTGAACGCGCAGCCAATCAAGATTGTGGTCGCCTCCCAAGCGTTGGAACCGGGAACCCCACTCTCCGCGGACAACCTGACGCTGATGGATTGGCCTGCTAACGTTCCGCTGCCAGGATCCTTTCGCAGGCCGGAAGAGTTGAACGGCAGGCTAGTGATGTTTCCGATTGCCGTCCAAGAACCTATCCGCGATCAGTTATTAGCCGCTCCGGGGGCGACCGTAGGCCTGACTGCCAAGATTCCGGATGGTATGCGCGCCGCGGCAGTGATAACTAACGAATTGAACAACGTCTCGGGTTTCCTGTTCCCCGGCTCCCACGTAGATGTGCTGGTCACGTTCCGCGCGGAAAACGGCAGGGACTCGATGACCACGACAGTGTTGCAGAACATCGAGGTCTTGAGCGCCGGCGAAAAGCTGCAACCCGACCCTTCCGGCAAACCGCAAAACGTGAAGGTAGTGACACTGTTGCTCACGCCGAATGATGCGGAAAGACTGGCATTGGCGAGCAACCAGGGGACGGTGCAGTTCGTTCTCCGGAATGCTTCCGACCAGGCCCAGGCGCAGCAGCGTCCCGTCAACGTGAAAGACCTGCAAGGCAACGCGGCCCCGGCAGTTTCTGTTGGGATGAGGAAGGCGGCAGCGCCTCCCAAGTCGGCGAGCGTTTATGAGGTTGAGACATTCGATGGCGCGAAGAAGGGCGTCGTTAAGTTTTAGTGGGACAGTAGAAACGGAGCATCCCTTGGAACCGAAGAGACCGAACAAGGAACGGTTGTCCTGGCAAAGCGTAGCCTACGTGTTGCTGGTAGTTATGGCGTGTTGTTTCGCCATTTTGGGAGCGGCGGCCCAGCAGCCTCCCGCCGCGCAAGCACCCAGCATGGCACAGACTCCTCCGCCAGCCCCACAGTCAGCGGCGGCCCCAGGCCAGGAAAGTGACCAAGGCCCGGAGAGCTTGCACATCGTGGTGGGACACTCGCTGTTGATCCGTACTCCTTCCCGGATCAAACGCATTCTTACCGGCAATCCCACGGTCGTCGAATCGGTCATGACCTCGCCCCAGGAAGTGGTACTTACGGCCAAGCAAACCGGTGGTAGCAGTCTGATGCTATGGGGAGAAACCGGTCCGAGCCGCATGATGGATGTGTTCGCGGATTTGGATGTGACTTCGTTGCGGAACGCCTTGGACCAGTCCTTTCCGAGCAGTGGCGTCGACGTCCAATCGCAGGGAGACAAGGTAATGCTCACCGGGGTTGTGGCCTCACCCGCCGTTGCGGAGCAGATGCTGAAGATGGCCGCGAACTTCTCCAAAGAGGTGGTGAACGGACTGCAGATCGCGCAGGCGCCCCGTCTGAAACAGGTGATGCTGAAAGTGCGCTTTGCCGAGGCAGATCGTGGCAAGCTGACGGCTTTCGGAATCAACCTCTTCAGCACCGGCGCAACCAACACGATCGGCACGACGTCCACCCAGCAATTTGGCCCGGCGACTATAAACACCCAGCAGCAGAGCACAGGCGGAATCGTCAATCCCCTTTCGCAATTCAACCTATCGGACCTTTTGAATATCTTCCTGTTCCGCCCCGACATAAACCTGGGCGCTACCATCAAGGCCCTACAGCAGAAGAATGTATTGCAAATCCTGGCGGAACCCAACTTGATGGCCATCAGCGGGCAGCCCGCGCACTTCCTGGCAGGTGGTGAGTTTCCTTATCCGGTAGTGCAGGGCGTCGGCGGAGGTGCCGGCTTTGGGTCGGTCACTATTCAGTTCAAGCCATACGGCGTGAAGTTGGAGTTCCTCGGGACTATCCAGGATGACAACAGCATTCGGCTCAAGGTCGCTCCCGAAGTGAGTTCGCTCGACTATACGAATTCTGTAACCATCTCCGGGTTCACCATGCCAGCCATCCAAACCCGGCGTGCCGAAACCGAAATCGAGCTCAAGGATGGCCAAAGCTTTGGAATTGCTGGATTGTTGGATCAGCGCACGACGGTGCAGCTCAGTAAGGTTCCAGGAATAGGAGATATCCCAATTCTGGGAGAACTCTTCAAGTCCAGGAATGTGAATCGTACGAACAGCGAACTGATCGTGCTGGTTACTGCGACGATTGTGGATCCAGTTTTGGGAGTCGTGCCAAATCCGCAACCCCAGGTTGATATGCCAGTTCAAAACCTTAATACGGGATCGTTCGACAAAGGCTTGCCAAGCCCTGCCTTGCCAAGCCCTGCCAAGAATCCGGGGACAAAGTGATGATGACTGACGAGAAAGTGGTCTTACAAGGTTCGCGCCGGTCCGAACAGCGCATCGGTGTCCTGTGCATTGGCATGGATTCCAGTTCGCGGGAAAGCCTTGACGTCCTAGTAGTGCAGACGCCCGGGGCTTATGTCGTAGATAACGTCGATTGGCACATTACTCCCCGCGAAGCCATGAAAATGCTGGAACCGTATCAGCATCGCATCTGCGTGATCGATTTTGAGGACGGCACGGAGAAAGGCTGCCGTGTCGCCCAGCGGCTTCGCGATGGCTGCGACAGCAGCCTGGGAATCTTCGCCGCTGCGGGTGGCTCCGATCCTGAGCAGATCATGGCAGCCATGCGGTCAGGATGTTCGGAATATCTGGTGAAGCCATTTCAGCCGGAGCGGATATCGCACGCGTTGGCGCATGTAGCGGCGCGGCCCCAAGGCAAGTCGGGGGACCTTGTGAAGGGCCGAATCGTGACTGTGATGGGAGCCAAAGGAGGAACCGGCGCCACCTCTCTGGCGCTGCATCTGGCGCTGAACCTGGTTCAGAGACATGGACAGAAGTGCTTACTGGTCGATGAACATCTTGCGTTCGGCGATGCCTCGCTTTACCTGGGATTAGGCCGTCATCAATACAGCTTCTACGAATTGGTGCACAACACGGACCGCCTCGATGCTGACCTGCTGCGAGGGTTTTTACTACGGCATCCGAGTGGATTGGACGTATTGGATTCTCCCGAGGCAATCGATGGATTCCCGCAGCCTTCGCCGGAGGCCATCGAGCATACGCTGTCGTTTCTCGGGGAAAACTACCAGTTCGTCATTATCGATTGTCCTCCTGGACTGACGGAGGAGAGCTGTGCTGCCATCCGGCAATCCGACCGTCTAGCCATCGTCATCACTCCGGAACTTCCAGCGATCCGTAACGCAATCCGCTCGATTGAATATCTGACGAGCATGCATTACTCGGCAGACAGCATCGATATCGTGCTGAATCGGCATTCGAAGAAGAGTGCGTTGAGTGACCACGAGGTCGAAGCCGCACTGCATCGGCCGATTGCAGTAAGGATTCCAAACAACTACGGCGAAATTGTGAACGCTATCAATGCAGGCACCCCCATCGAGTTCGGTCACAGATCTGACCTTCCCGCGGCTTTCGACTATTGGGCCGACCGATTGACCGGAAGTGAAGGCGATATTCCACGCGCGAACAAGGGTTCTCGTGGGTGGTTCGGCATCTTCGGATCGCGAGTTGAGGGATAGCAAATGGCTAACGGAAAGAGCTTCGCTCCAGACATGCGCCTCGGCAGGAGTTGGACTTCGGCACGCAGCATAAGTGTATCTCCTAGGATCTACCAGGAACTGAAGTCCACACTCCATCGCGACCTGCTCGACCTCATCGACCTGGAGAAGCTCACGTCACTCGAAGACGTCAAGGCCCGTATGCAGGTGCAGGAAGTAATCCACGAACTCATGGCGAAATCGAATACACCTCTCAGCACAAGCGAGAGGGAGCGCCTGTCGCGGGAAGTGCTGCACGAAGTATTCGGATTGGGCCCCCTGGAGCCTTTGCTCCAGGACCCCACCATAAACGACATCCTGGTTAATACGCACAAAAAGGTCTACGTCGAGCGCGGCGGCGTGTTGGAAAAGACCAACGTCACGTTCAAGGACGAGGCCCACCTCCGCCACATCATCGACAAGATCGTTTCCAATGTTGGAAGGCGAGTAGACGAATCGTCGCCTATGTGCGATGCGCGCCTGACCGACGGGTCGCGCGTCAACGTCATCATTCCTCCCCTGGCGGTCGATGGCCCAATTCTCTCGATCCGCCGTTTCGGAAAGATCCCCTTGGGGAGTGAGCAGCTTCTCGGCAACCGCACCATCACCGGGCCGATCTTCGAGGTCTTGAAAGGCGCCGTGCGATCCCGGCTCAACATCGTCATCTCCGGCGGTACGGGCGCCGGCAAGACCACCCTGTTAAATGTCCTCAGCGGTTATATAAGCGAAGCGGAACGTATCGTCACCATCGAGGACTCTGCCGAACTCCAATTGCAACAGGAGCACGTTGTTCGGCTTGAATGCCGGCCCCCTAACTTGGAGGGACAGGGAGCCGTACGTCAGCGCGAACTGGTCATCAACGCACTGCGCATGAGGCCTGACCGGATAATCGTGGGCGAGGTACGCGGAGAGGAAGCCCTCGATATGTTGCAGGCGATGAACACTGGACATGATGGGTCGTTAACGACAATTCACGCCAATAGTCCGCGCGATGCAGTGGCTCGACTGGAAACCATGTCCCTGATGTCCAACCTCAATCTGCCGGAGAAGGCGTTTCGCCAGCAGATCGCATCTGCGATTTCCATCATTGTGCAGATATGCCGAATGAGCGATGGGACTCGTCGCATAACCCACGTGACGGAAATCACCGGCATAACCACTGACGTGGTTGCCATGCAGGACATCTTCGTCTTCGAGCAGCTCGGAGTCGACACCAGTGGACGCGTATTGGGACGGTTCAAGGCTACGGGCGTGGCGCCCAAGTTCGCCGAGCGACTAAAGACGTCCGGCATCGTCCTTCCGCCAAGCATTTTCGAGCACTCGTTTGTGGTGTAGACCGGAGCACACGTATGTTCATGATCACGATATTTCTGCTTCTCCTAGTCTCAGTGTTCGCTACGGTCGCGTATTTTACGGAGCCTTCGGAAACCGACAAGCGAACTCGCGAGCGCCTGGTTGGCCTGGATCGGCGTTCGAGTACTGAGGATCGCCAAGACGACATAGTTAGACAGGTCACGTTCAGCAGTGTCCCCAGCGTCGATCGATTCCTGCGAAACAACAAATTCGCGATAAGGCTGCAATTGATGCTCGACCAGGCCAAACTACCCTGGACGGTTGGCCGGTTCTTTTTCTTCTCGGCAGTTCTAATGTTGATCGGTGCGGCGATTGGCAATTGGTGGATACCGGCGGACTTCTTTTGGTGGCTCCCTGGAATCGCGTTGGGAGCTATCCCATTGGCTTGGGTCATGTACCGTCGCGCGGGCCGTTTCCGCCGCTTCAATCTAATGCTTCCCGACGCCATCGACTTGATGTCCCGCGCTCTTCGTGCCGGACACGCACTGCCTAGCGCCCTATCCATGGTTGCCGATGAGATTTCGGATCCGCTGGGCCCGGAATTTCGCCGTACCGCGGACGAGCTGAATTATGGACTGCCCTTTCGCGAAGCATTGCTGAACCTAGAACGCCGTTTTCCGGTTCGGGACTTGCGGTTTCTGGTGACCGCAATTCTCGTGCAAAAGGAATCCGGGGGGAATCTCATAAAGTTGCTCGACAAGAGCGCGGCTGTGCTGCGATCGCGCATTCACCTGGCCCAGAAAGTCAGGGTATTCACTGCGCAGGGTCGGCTCACCGGAGTCATCCTGATGGCGTTGCCATTTATCTGCTTCATCGCCCTGAACTTGGTCTCGCCGGGCTATACCAAGCCGCTGTTTGAGAACGAGATTGGCCGAAAAATGATATATGGCACAGTTGTGAGCCTGGCGATTGGGTTATTCCTGATTCGGCGGATCATTCGGATCAAGGTCTGATATGAGTGTGCTATTCATTGCGATTTTTGCTGGCGTGGCACTGCTTGCTGTGAGTGCCCTGCTTATTCTTGCTGTCGCGGGGGAGCAGTCGCCAACCGAGGCAAGGCTTGCCGAATTGCGGTCTCTTCCCGCGACCCGTTCCAGATATCAAGTTGGTGACCTCGTCTCTCTGCTTACCCAACCGCTAGCTCCTTTCCGCGATTGGTTGAGGTCCAGAGATGATGAACTGGCCTACCGATTGGGCGTTGCTGGTTTTCGAAAACTCGAGGATGTCGATACCTTCCTGAGCGCCAAGCTGATGGCCCCTGTCGTCGGCATCCTTCTCGCTACGTTCACCGGACGCGACAACATGCTTCTTTGGAGCTTGCTCCTGGGCGCCGCTGGGTTCTTTGCTCCGGACATCTTTCTGATCTACGCAATGAACCGGAGAAAAGCAAAACTTGCGCTGGCCTTGCCGGACGTGATGGATCTGATGGTGATCTGCATGGAAGCAGGCTTAGGAATGGACCATGCCGTGCTCAGAATCGCAAAAGAGATGGAGCTGGTCTATCCGGAGATGAGTGAAGAACTTATGATCATCAGCCGGGAACAGCGAGCTGGTAAACCGCGAGTTGACGCCTGGAGAAGCATGGCGGATCGAGTGGATCTCGAGACGGTTCGCCAGTTTGCCGCCATGCTGATTCAAACGGATCGCCTTGGAACGCCGATCGCCCACGCTCTTGGCCAGTTCGCAGATGCCTTGCGGACGCAGCGCCTGATGGAAGCTGAAGAGCGGGCGGCAAAAACTACCATCAAACTGATTTTTCCGTTGGTTTTCTTTGTTTTCCCCGCGATTTTTGTAGTACTCCTGGGGCCGGCGGCAATTGCGCTGATACAGACCCTAGGTTAAACCGCAAGATAACAAGTGGAGGCTATCAATTATGGACAGCGTATTGATGATTCGAATTGGCGCGGGCGTAATCGCCGTGATTCTGCTCGCAATCATAGTTGCCAGGCGGAAGCGGATGGCCTCGGCGAATCGCCTGACCTCAAAGCACTAGAAGCGGTATAGCAATGCAGACGGTCAAAGTTCTGAACGCGACCAGGGACACTGTCCTGGGCGATCGGATTGGTGTCGCCGATACGAGCCTGACTCGGCTGGTGGGACTGCTCGGCAAGCGCGCCCTGGAGCCTGGTGAGGGGCTGCTGATTGTCCCCTCGCAAGCAATCCACACCGTAGCCATGCGGTTCGCGATCGATGTTGTTTTCATGGACCGCAACTGGCACGTTATCCACTTGTCGCCTGCCGTGGCGCCATTCCGAATGACGGGCCTGCACTGGAAGGCACGATCGGTACTGGAGCTGCCTGTGGGAGTAATTGCTCAGACGTCAACGTCGGTTGGCGACCAACTGTCCATCGAGGAATAGAGGCTGGCTGTTCCTAGATGACGCGCGATCTGCCGCTCTTTTGAACAGCGGTAGAAGCGCCACGCGTCGCTGTAGCGTACTCCGCTCGCGGAGCGCCGAACTATCGCAGTTCGATAGGATAAAGGTTTTCGATGAAACTATTGCCGGCTTTGGTTGCGATCTTTCTGTCCAGTCCAGTCGCGTTCGGGCAAACGCCGGCCTCCACTTCACCTGCATGCTCGAAGAACATCTCGTTCTCTGTCGCTGAAGGCGGACAACCGGTTCCGGCTGTTCCAAAATTCGCAGCAAAATGGATTAGTGACAAAAAGCATCAGAAAGACTACTCGGACTTGTGCTTCTCCCAAATACCCGACCCCAAAGCAAAGAACTATGTAGTTGTATTCTCAACATCGGACTCCAGCCTTGAGGGGCTCACTCCCACAGCTCACACCTACACCCGCACGGGGCCGTCCTCTTTGAATGAGGCTGTAACCGGCAGCTACGGGGGAACATGGGATTATTCATATGCTGGACCAGCGACCACGAACGCCACGGCAACCATGAGTTTGCAGTACGCGGACAAGTCTAAGTTCCTCTTTATTCGCGCTTACAACCAACAAGGGGCCCTGGTAGCCAGGTACAGTTCCTATACGAAGAGTTCCAGGGAGAACATGCTTGAGCGCATAATTGCGGACATCCACGGTCACAGTCAGGCATCGCCGAATCAGCGGCCTTTCGTGGCGCCTTTGTCGGTTTATTATGTCAATTGCGACGTTGACGGGCCGCCTGTCGAGACGCCCGCGGTGCCTTCCTTGGAACCGGGCCGATCCGAACCGGCGCCGCAGCAACCGGTGCAAGATGCCACTCTAGAGTTTTGGTCGAGTCCAATAGGCGCCGACATTTTCCTCGATGGTGCCTATGTAGGGAAGACCCCATATTCCCTCACAGTGCCGCCTGGTGAGCACACGATCACCATGCGCAAAAAGGATTTCGGAACCTGGCAGCGAAAGACGCAGGTCCTTGCCGGGAACCGTAGAGTCGCCGGCTATCTGGAACAAAAGAGCGTCACCGTTGGCTTTGGCCTGCCGTAGCAGCCCGTGTCAAATCCATCACATTGACCCTCCGCGAACCCGCGTGTCATTTGCAGAGGTCGAGAGGGTTTAATGACACATTCTTGTCGTCGGTGGTTACGCTCCAGAACATCCTATCCGAATAAGCCTGGCAAAGTTCCAAATCGCCCTTAGGTCCTTTCGATCGTGCCCATAGAATCTTCTCAGCGTTGAACTCGGCCCCATTATGCACCAGCTCATTTCCCGGGTAATGCCGTTCGAGGTCGTACGAAACCAATACCAGGTGCATTCCTGGCTTATCTTCCAGCTGCTGGGTCACCTGCCTTCGAGTATCGGAAAAACTAAAGGCGGTGTTCATAGCGGAGCTGCCGGTTTGCCTGGTCAGCGATACCACAACCACAGTGAGGCACACGGCAATAACGAAGGCACGCTCCCCGTCTTTCTGCTGCTGCCAGAGATATCGAAGACCTTCCACCGCAAAAATGTACACGGCGACCGTCGCAGGAGAGAAGTAGTGGAGTTGCGAGACGATGCATATTGCAATTGCAGTTCCTGTCGTGATAGTGGAGGCTACCGCGATCCGCAGCCGGCGCTGCATTATGCACGACAAGAGGCCAAGTAATACTGGGAAAGATAGCGCCGGACCCACATAGAAAAGCCAATTGATCCCAAGCCGCCCAGCTTCCAAGTCGACGAGTCCAGAGACCGTGTTGGTTTGCTTGTAGCCATGCTCCTCTGCCAGGACTGTGTACCATTTTTCGAAGACAGGATCTCTAGCAGACAGATAAGGTCTGGCCTTTTGCCCAAAGAACTGCGGTAGCGCAAGGGGCAGATCTGGATAGGTACGTTGATATAGGACATATGGCAGTAAGAGGGGACCGCCGGTAGTCTTCTTGTTGTAGTAGCCCATGAGGCTAATCCCGGCCAGTCCGATAATTAAGACTGGCAGAACCGTCGTGCGGAATGTCGTATTCTTCACAATCCTGGCCCGCACTATTTGATAGCCGAAGTACGCCAACAACGGAATGGAGAATGCGAAACCTTCATAGGGACGCGATGTAGCAAGGATGAGCAGCGAGATGGCAAAGGCACTTGCAAGTATGGAGCGGCGCCGGTTTGTAAGCCCGGGCTGGAACAGCCGAACGACAGCCCCGAGTGCCATGGCGCCGCCGAGCGCCGCCACGGACCCTCCCCAGTACGAATTCATCCAGTAGCTGAAAAGAGCGATGCGAACCACAGCCAGCAACCCGCCCAGCAGCGCCCAGCCCGGGGACACAAAGACTTGCAGGCACCAGCAGATTGCGCCACACAGGAGCGCTGTACTCAGATACACGCCCACCCACGGTTGATGAAAAGCTATCTCGGCGAAAGCCAGCACCAGTCCCTGAGACACCGGATATTTCGAATGATAGGTGGGTGTCAGGTTCACATGAAATGTCTCGAAGTGCTGCCATGCCGGCGGGGTTGGATTGGTGAGCCGGTGATGGGAGAACGTGTCAGCCATCAGCAAATAGCTGTATTCGTCGTTGATGCGAGGTTCGGGAACTCCGATGAAAGGCAGCAGCAGGGCTCGGCCGAAAAGAGCGGCTACGATCACGAACAATACTGCGCGCGAATTACTGGCGAGTATCCAATCGAGCCACCGCGGCCGCCTGAGAGATACATGGACAAAGCAGATCAATGCAAATACGAGGGCGAAAGCGGCAGCCAGTGTGCAGCTTTCCACCAGCAGCAGGCGAAGCCCATTAATCGGCACATTATTCATGGTAGAGGTACTGACTCAATGGACCGTTCTCAAGTCAACAGATTAGCGGCGCAGGGTCTGGTTCGCCATGATTATTTCGCCGATCCGCCATGATCATTTCGCGGACCGGGACGCTTGCTTTTAAGCTCGAAATGACACGCAAGAATTAGATTATGCCAAGTCACAGAGGACTGATGGAAAATCCCCTATTGCGTCAGGCGGAGCAGGATCTTGGCCGCGATGGTCTGAAAAGCCGTATTCAGTTCTGTTGTGCAAGCTGAGGAAGGGCAGTCGGGCACAACCAGGAACAATCCTGCGGGTAAGGTATTATTGTAAACGGCCCCAGTGTAATTCGAGGGGCCATTCGGGTCGTTAGCTAGTGTCGCTAAGAAAGCTTCCGTTGGTACGCTCCCGCTCACGTCGCTACCCAACCCAATCACATAGATGTACGTGGCGACTGGGGTTTCGGAGCGCATGGCGTTAGCGGTATAAATGGCCCGCCATTGGGCCTCGGCGGTAATGTTGGCTCGGCTAAAGGCTTTCTGCGTTTGATACTGTTGGGAATAGAACGTGACCGAGGTCAGCCTGCAATCGTGGGTAGCATTATAGGGGGGATAGTTGTTGCAATCCACCCCATTGCCACCGGTGCAGTACGCACCACCGTAGGAATAGCTTATATCGTTGGTCGGATATGCATCTGATGGATATGTATCTAAGATAGGATCAAAGAAATCATAGGTGTTACCAGAGGCGGAGTCATATCCGCCAAAATTGTACAACGTGGGTCCGGGAGGCGTATTGGTACAAGGTAAAGTGTCTTGAATCTCATTCATTAAGCCATCAGTGAAGTAAACCACCACCTTGGTCTCTTGTACGTAGGACACGGTACTGTTTTGATTGTCTGCCATTGAAAGCGGCGGACCATAGGCTGTGCTATAAGAAGGATTCGTCCCGGCACCGGTACCAAAGGTACCGCCATTAAAGTATAAATTAGCAACGGCAGTAGGAATGCCCCCACCCCCCGACGGCGCAAAGTTGGCTGTCAACGGTACATCTACCCGTGCACCGCCAGCAAAGCTAATCATTGCAATATGGTCGGTTCCATTGACGAAGTCGGCAACAAAATTTGGCACCGCAGTTTGCAACGCGACCCCTCCGCCGTCACAACCTGAACACCCGGTTCCCATGGAACCAGAGCGGTCGAGGATAAGTGACATGACCAAGTTGCTGCGTGTGGCCGTAGCGGTATCGCTGAGGGTCCAAGTTGCGAAGCTTGGAAGATATCTCATAAAAAAGGTGTTTACCGTAGCGGTGGCCTTCACCTGCAATGATACTGGGGTTGTGGCGCTACCCCCTGTCCAAGTAAAGGCAGGCGTCGGTGGGTTGGCCCCGAAGTTGGCATCGAAGATATCCGTGGCAAGAGCATTAGCGGTGGTTTGTCCTTGCGCGAAGTTCTTTACGCCCGTAAGGCAAGCGGCATCGACTGCTTTGGATAACTTGGCCTTGGTGACATAGATGAGTCCCATATCAACAGCCGCCGCCGTAAATAGTATAAGAAGAGGCAACGCAACCGCAAACATGACAAGAATCTGCCCTCGGTCATTGTGTGCAAAGTCACCGCGCATAATGCCTCCTTTTCCAAGCCTCATGTTGACCCCTTCAGTAATAGGCCGCGTCATACAGCTGCGATGGCAGTAAGTTGTTATTCTTTAGTAAGCCCCCGATGGGGGTAACCGTGCTGTAGTTGTAAAAAACCTCAGTTACGTAAATCGTGCTGTTGAGATTGGCTGCCAAAACTGCCTGAACACTGGGGGGAAGTGTGGCGGCTCCGCAGGTACCGAGCGGACAGCTTCCAATTTTACTGGCCGCTGAATTACATGGAGAGGAAATTGCTTGTGCGGTAACCCGATAGGAACCAGCTGTGGGACTAGTGACGGAGGTAACAACGACACATCCACGGCTACTCATGTTCAGGTCCATTCCGCCTCCCGTGCCGGCATCGTTAGCTACAGCTAACACGGTGCTAGCGAGGGTGGTTCCACGTGAAGCGAGGCTGGAGCCCTCTCCGGACAGATTCTTTATTACCTGGTTATCGTATATAGCACGGCTATAATCAATAATTGCGAACACAGAAACCACCAGCAGCAGGAGTACCACGGAAATCTCCACCAGAGCTTGACCGGACTCTTCTACCGTTAGCGCATTCTTCCAGTGCGTCACGTTTGCTTCCTTTAGCTGGCCGGGGGCGGAAAAGATTCGTTCTTAAAAGTGGTGCTCACACTAAATGTATAGACGCCATTGTTAAAGAATTTCGATACCAAAGCGGTCACAGGGTTCCAGGTATATGTAGCTGTTATCATTACGGTATCGCCAGGACCGCCAGCACCACCCGCATAGCCAGGACATCCGCCAGGTAGTCCAATAGGGGGGGGGGACAGGTTATCGAAATATTGGAAGCGGTGATGAGACCAAACGAATACGTCAGAGCAACCTGAATAATTGAGTTGTATCGGTTTGTTGACCCGCCTAGAAAACAATTCGCGCCCGCCGAACAATTTCCCGTAATAGCGTACCTTCCGGCCTGCCGAACCGCATTTTGCAGAGTGACTTTCACATAGTACAGATACCCGAAGTCAATGGTCGCAAACAGAAGGAGGAGAAAAACCATGGCGGCTATGGCAAACTCCACAAGCGTTTGACCAGAATCAGCTGGTTTTGCCTGTATCTTACCTTTCCGTAACGTCATGGAGGCTTCTCCCTTCGACAATTCAGTCTTTATGAATGCACTGGGGAGGAGCTAAGAACAGCCAAAAGTTAGCATTCCGCTCCGCCAATTCCTGTCCCAGTTGACTTTTGCAACGTTTGGCAAGCCCCCCTCTTTCCAACCGTCGGGGCCTCAGGCTACCAGTGAATTTGTCGCCGCAGCCGCGAAAAATCATCGGTGCTCCCCAAATGATCTGTGTTATCCAGCCTAGGATGGAAACACCACCACGAAGCAACTTTGCATTTCCATGACCTCTCTATCTCGCTGAAAACAAAGCAGCTCAATTTTTGGAGTTGCAATTTCTTGCAGTAAACGGTCCCCCTTCTCTAGAGATGAGACCTATGCTCTGCCATGACTATAGGAGAGGGCCACGCGCTGCCTCAGGAACTCTCCTGGGTTATGCTTTAGCCATGCAGGTTCGCGTGCTTTACCTAGGGATGCTGAGGGACCTCGCTGGGCGCGAGCGTGAGGTGGTGCGGCTCTCCGACGGCGCGCGCTTGTCCGATCTCTACGCCGAGCTCCAGCAGCGCATGCCGAAGTTGCACGACTTTGGCAATGCCATCGCTCTCTCCATCAATTACGAATACTCCGACGGAGCGGCTACCCTGCACGATAACGATGAGGTAGCTTTGATTCCGCCGGTGAGCGGAGGCGCAACGGACGACGATTCGACCGCCGAAGCGCTTTTGCCGCTGATCTCTGAGCACTCCAGAATTGTGTGCGAGCCGATCAAGACGGCTGCGATCCTCGCCGCGATCAAGCACCCCGAAGACGGAGCGGTCGCCGTCTTCGATGGGATTGTTCGCAATAACTCGGGCGGCCGCCGAACTCTCTACCTCAACTACACTGCTTATGAGCCGATGGCACTGCGGCAGATGGAGGAGTTGGCGAAGCAAGCGTTAGCGAATTACGCCATCCGCGATGTCCGAATTGTGCACCGCTTGGGGCGTTTACAAATTGGCGAAACCAGCGTCTATATTGTGGTTGCTTCCGCCCATCGCGCCGCCGCCTTTGACGCGTGCCGCTGGTTGATCGACATGTTGAAGAAGACGGTCCCCATCTGGAAGAGAGAGTTTTTCGAAGATGGGGCGGTGTGGGCGGATGGCGAACCATTTCCTCCGGAGATTCCGCGTGCCGGCGGGAGCGCGTCAAAGTAGCTGAACTGGGGTTTGAGCTAACAAATGTTTTCAACCTGCCGGATTTCCGCTCGGGCGACCGTCGCGTTGCGCGAGCTAGTGGTGATTTCTGCGCTGAGTTGCGCCTGGTGGGGTGCCCTCTGCATTGGTCAGGACGCAGCCGCGCAGAGCACGGTGCCGCGCCCGCCACAGTCGCAGAAGCAGCAGACTCAGGGTGTTCCACATCCCCCTGAAGCGCCGAAACAGCAGACGACGGACAGCAGCGATCAACCCAACACGACGTTCAAGGTGAACGTGAAGCTGGTCAACGTGTTCGCCACCGTTACCAACGGCGGAGGAGCACCGGTGTCAGCGTTGAAGGAAGAAGACTTCCAGGTCTTCGAGGACGGCAAACTGCAGAAGATCGCGGTGTTTCATCGGGAGTCGGAGTTGCCGCTCTCCATCGTCGTGGCCGTCGACACCAGCCTCAGCACCCGCGGAGATCAAAAGCTCGAACTCGAATCCGCGCGCCGCTTCGCGCACGCCATTCTGCGTCCCATCGATGGCCTGTCCTTGTTCCAGTTCAGTGAGATTGTTGACCAGGTAACGCCCTTCACTGCCGATGTTCGAGTGATCGACCGCGCTATCAACCACATTCGGCCTGGGGCCGCGACGGCCCTCTATGACACTCTTTACCTGGGGTCGGCTGCGTTGCAGCAACGCCGCGGGCGCAAGGTCATGGTCGTGATCACCGATGGCGGCGACACCGTTAGCCAGACCAATTATCACGATGCCGTCCGCGCTGCCCAGGAGGCCGAGGTCATTCTCTACAGCATCATCATCGTGCCGATTGAAAGTAGCGCAGGCCGAGACATCGGCGGTGAACACGCGCTCATTCAGCTTTCGCGCGACACCGGAGGGAAGTACTTTTACGCCAGCGGATTGGAGCAACTGGATGCCGCATTCCGGCAGATCAGCGACGAACTGCGCACCCAGTATCTGATTGCCTACTACCCGAGCACGCGGCTCTCCGACTCGGACTTTCGCCGCATCGACATCAAGATCGACCCCGCGACCAAGGATTACCCCGATCCCGCCGAGTTGCAGGTGCGCCACCGGACCGGTTACTACACCATGCCGGCGAAGTGAACGTCGGGCGACTTCGTCCTCCAAGCTGAGCGAGCGCCCGGAGTTACTCGACCTCTACCTGAAGCATCAACTGCGTCCCGCTATCAAGGCTCACATTCTTGCCGGTGGAGACAAGCACCGAATCTTGACCCAGTTCAAGATTGTGGAACCCGATCACGCCCTTCGACTGTGCATTCAGTATCGGCCGGCCCTCTTGCGGACTGGTGGGCGCACTGGGCATCGGCGGAGGCGAGGTGCCGGCGGACATACCCGTATCGTTGCCGGCCAACCCGGCCATCACACCGGGGCCGCTTTGTTGTGCGCCTGCATTCGGATTCGGGGCCACTGCCTGTATCTCGCCTTTAATGGCTATGTCTTTTCCGGATGGCAGACTGATCTTGTCGAAGACAATTCCCAGCGCCGACTGCGCGTCGCCCCTGGAGCGGGCCTTCGCCTCCGTCACATGGCCGGTCACCTTGCTGCCGCGCGGAATCTGTGTTCCGTCCTTCAAGCGCAAATCGGCTGCGATCTTGCCCGTCACCGCGTCACCTTCCTTTAGCTTTTTCGAGTCCAGCGACTTGGTTAGTTCCACTGGCATGACGCCGCGCCCTTTGGCAGTGCTCGCGGGAAGTGTCGTCTGTGACGGCGAAGCTGAAGATGAAGTCTGTGCGGGAGCTTGAGTCGGCTGGGCGGCATTCGTACTTTGTCCCAGACAGAGTGAAGCAGCGAGCATCAGCATTACTAGAAATAGTTGGTTGGCAAATCGAGCCATGTTTGCTCCTCTTAGAAATGAGCGAGTGCAGCCTGGCGGTTCCGGCTCTCGCACTTCGCCACTTTGTTAGTCCGAGCTAGTCTATTCCCATCTCGCCGTGTCAACCAAGCTTTTCTGCGCGAAAGCAAAGTAACGACTAACGGCCGTCTGGCGGGATGCCACCTTGTGCTGACCATGGCCTGCTTGGCAGCCGCGATTCTATAAGACATGCAGTGCCGGGCTCCCTGCCGAATTGCAACCAAGGGAAGCGGCTCTTCTGGTCGCGGGCCGCAATTCTCCCAGAAATTGGAGATTGCGGAGGCGGAATCTGTGAAAAGTAGTACTTTCGTGGAATGACGCCCGCATTCATGAGTCCATCACCTTTGCAATGAGTTGCTTACACGGTACCTTGCAAATCCGGCGAATGGCAGTTCGCTTGCATAAACCTTAGCTGAACATTGCCAACGAGAGCCCTCAAAGGTTCCTGGCAAATCTGAGAGATTCCTAGCGCGAGGAGAAGAGGTTCGTAACATGAAAAGATTCCATAGGTTCTATGCGCTTTTGGCGTTGTTGCTGGTAGCCAGCCTGATGGCGCCCGCAGCATTCGGACAGTCGCTGGTTTCGGGCGATCTGACCGGTACGGTTACAGACCCCACCGGCGCTGTTTTGGCAAACGCCACGGTAACGCTGAAAAGCAATGCCACTGGCGAAATCCGCACCAGCTCAACCAATTCAAGCGGTTCCTACCGGTTTTCTCTGTTGAACCCGGGAAGCTACACAGTCAGCGTGGCCGCCCAAGGCTTCAGCAAGGCGGAAAGCCAGTACAGCGTTAACGTCGGCCAGTCGACCATTGCCAACATCAAGATGGCAGTAGGTGCCAGCACGCAGACGGTGGAAGTCACCGGTGCTCCGCCCTTGGTGCAGACAGACAATGCCAACCTGTCCACCAATTTTAACGATAACATCATTCAGAACCAGCCGAATGGCGGCAATGATCTTACCTTTATTGCTCAGACGGCGCCAGGCGTAACCATGAACACGGGCCAGGGTTATGGCAACTTCAGCGCCTACGGCCTTCCCGCCACGTCCAATCTGTTCACGGTCAACGGCGAGAACGACATGGATCCGTACCTAAACCTGAATAACTCGGGTGCTACCAACCTGACTCTGGGCAAGAACGAATTGCAGGAAGCCACCGTCATCAGCAACGCGTACTCTGGACAATACGGCCAGCAGGCCGGCGCCCAGGTCAACTACGTTACCAAGTCGGGCACAAACCAGTATCACGGCGACGTTCTGTACCAGTGGACCGGCCGCGCCATGGATGCCAATGACTGGTTTAACAATCACACCATCCCCCAGACCACGCGGCCGTTTGCCAACAACAATTATTGGGGAGCGGCGTTTGGTGGTCCGATCAAGAAGGACAAGTTTTTCTTCTTCGTAGATTACGAAGCTGTCCAATACATCGTTCCTTCGACCCAGCCGGTCTATGCACCGACGCCTGCTTTTATGCAGGCAACCCTGGCCAACCTGCAGGCGACCGCGCCGAACGAGGTTGCGTTGTACCAAAGGATGTTCAACCTGTACAGCTCGGCCAAGGGATATCCTGGGAGCAACCCAACCAATATTGCGACGTATACCGCTAACAATGGGGGCAACTGCGGCGGGGTGCTGAACACCCTCAATCCCGCACTCGCTGGGGACAACTGCTTCACTCAGTACCAGGCCGCGCCGGCACTCCCCGGAACGGAATGGATCCTGCCCTTCAGGATCGACTGGAACCAGTCAGAAAAAAACCAGTTCTACTTCCGCGCACGTATCGATCACGGTACGCAGGCCACGTATGCTGATGCCATTAACCCCGCTTTCAATGCTGCCAGCTACCAGCCCGCGTACGATGGCCAGTTTGGGTGGACCCGCGTAATAAACTCCAATACCACCAACCAATTCAACGCGGATCTCAGCCATTACCAGGCCATTTTCACCCAGCAAAACGCAGGCCTTTTCCCGTACGCGTTCATCGAGGAAGGGTTTAACATGACGGAAGTGGGAGGATTGACGTACGACTTCCCCCAGGGACGTAACGTCACCCAGTATCAGTTCATAGACGATCTCTCCTGGACCAAGGGCAAGCACAACCTGAAGTTCGGCGGCAACTTCCGCCGTTACGACATCACCGATTACACCTTCAACCTATTGAACAATCCTGAGGTGCTCGGGCTTGACGTCTCCGGCAACGGCGACGGCGGCCAAACCGATTTTTACAACGGCATCGCGTACCAGACCCGTCAGCGCTTCCCCTCTCGCAACACCCAGCCGGTCGCGCTCTGGGGATTGGGCATGTACGCCCAGGATGAGTGGAAGATCGCCAAGAACTTGACGCTCACCCTCGCGCTGCGCGCCGAGAAAAACTCCAATCCGGTCTGCCAGACCAATTGCGGCTCGTTGCTGAACGGGTCGTTCAACAACCTACTCGCCGCGGGCATGCTCACTACGAGCACTCCGTACAACTCGATCATCAACGGCAACAACCACCAGCTTTACAACGCCACCGACAAGATCGACTGGGCGCCCCGGTTCGGCTTTGCGTGGTCGCCGTTGGGTCCGAACACCGTCTTTCGCGGCGGCTTCGGGATCTTCGACGATGCCTTCCCCTCTGTGGCGGCCGATCAATTCATGACGAACCTGCCTGGATTGGTCGAAGTCCGTATCACCGATACGCCGTGGGGAGACACCACCTCGTCCAACAGTCCGTACATTCAGGGCGCGAACTCCGCCGCAGCTATCATGTCGGGATTCTCCAACGGGGCAAGCTATAACAGCTTGAAAGCACTATTGGGGTCGCAGTTCCGGGTCCCGACCTACCATAACCAGATCGGAACCTTCCACACTCCGTACTACGAGCAGTGGAGCTTCGGCCTACAACAGGCGATGGGAACCAAGACTCAGCTCGGATTGACTTACGTGGGGAACCACGGAGTTCATATCCCGGTCTACAATGAGGGCTTGAACGCCTACGGTACCGGCGTTGGGCTCGGCGCTACGGTGCCCACCCCGATCTTCGGCGCGTTTGAGCAGTACCAGTCCAGCGGCATTTCCAACTACAACGGTCTGACGGGCAGCATATCCCAGCGCGCAGCGTACGGGTTAACGTTCCAGTTCAGCTACACCTGGAGCCACGCGATGGATGATGTCTCGAACGGAGGCGTCGCCGCGACTCCGTACAACGCCTCGCAGAATTTCGGGTCGTTGGTGTATCAGATCAATCCCAACTGTCTAACCTGCAACAACTACGGCAACGCCGATTACGACGTTCGCAACAGCTTCAACGGTACCTACGTCTGGACAATGCCGTACAAGTTCAGCAACAGCTTTGCCAACGCCGCTCTCGGCGGCTGGATTCTGTCGGAGAACTTCTTCTGGCGCTCTGGCCTGCCACTCACGGTCATTGATGGCAATACAGCCATCGCCAACTATGGCCCGAGCAATACGGTCGCGAACGTCATATCTGGGAATGGCCAACAGGGCTGCGTCAATGGCTACAGTCAGTGCCTGAACCCCAATGCCTTCGCTGCGGCGAACGCGTTCGGAGTTTGGCCGAACCAGACCCGGAACAACTACCGTGGATCTCACTTCTTCGACTCGGACGTCACCGTCGGCAAGAACTTCAAGCTGACGGAGAGGTTCCTGTTCAACTTCACGACCAACTTCTACAACATCTTCAATCACCCGAATTTCACCAATCCTGACCTCAATCTTGCGGATGGAACCTTTGGTCAGATCACCACCACGGCGGCGCCCCCAACTGGCCCCTACGGATCGTTCTTTACCGGTCTGCCTTCGGGACGCATCATCCAGTTCGCCGGCAAGATCACCTTCTAATCGCTTTAACGTTGCTTCACTTCGGCGGCCCCTCGCGGGGCCGCCCTTTTTTTTCTCCAGCTCTCAGTTGCCAGTTGTCGGTTCTCAGTTCTGAGTTTCCAGAGTCTCAATCGGATAACCGACAGCTGACAACTGGCAACTGACTACTGGCAACTGTTCTGTTACACTGCGATTTCCGTTTGCTGGCAGTAGTTTCCAGTGGCCTCATATGGCCACTGACAACTGACCGCTGACAACTTGACAACTGCCTTTCGAGGTCACCATGTCGAATTCTCCGCAGCCATCGATTCAGTTGACCAATACCCCCGACTACCGCGAAAGCTACGCCAATAGCGTCCAGGTGCGGGTGAACGTGTGGGACTTCTTCCTGATATTTGGCACCCTGCAACAGCAGGACGAAACCCGCGTGGACGTGCGCAACTTCCAGGGGATCTATTTGAGCCCGCAGCAGGCGAAAGCGCTGTACACCATCCTGCAGCAAAACCTGGTGAACTACGAGAGCACCTTTGGCGAGATCAAACTGGATCCGCGCATGGGCCCCGGGACCGGTCCGATTCATTAGCGTGGTTTTCAGGACAGGGGTTTCCGGGAGAGCGGTCTCCGACCGGCTTGTCTTTGAAGGGGCACAGCTTCAGCTGTGCCATATAGACGGGGGAAGAACTTGGGCTTCAGCCCCGAGGGGATCTGGTTTTTGTGAGGTTGGCGCATAGATGTGCGGCGCAGTTCCAGGGCAAAGAGAACGAGGTCCCGCAGCGGCTAAGGCCGTCATATTTTCAATTGCCTACGGCACGCCTGAAGGCGTTCCCCTTCAAAGCGCGCGCCCTTCACGCCGCCACCCGCCTGCGCGAATACCTCTTCGCCTACGCGCTCATCTTTACCTTCCTGTTCGTTACCCATGCGCCTTTACTGCGGCTCCCATACTTCTGGGATGAAGCGGGCTACTTTATTCCGGCGGCGCGCGATCTCTTACTCACCGGGTCGCTGATTCCGCACACCACGCTCTCCAACGCACATCCTCCGCTGGTGATGCTGTGGCTGGCGTTCTGGTGGAAGTTCAGTGCCTTTACGCCGGCGGTGGCCCGAACGGCGATGCTGCTGATCGCTTCGTTTGCCCTGTTGGGGTTGTGGCGGCTCTCGCGCGACGTGGCCAATGAGCAGGTCGCCGCCGCCACCGTCTTATGCACCGCCGTCTACTCCGTGTTCTTTGCGCAGAGTTCGCTGGCCCACCTTGACATGATGGTTTGCGCGCTGACGCTTTGGGGACTGGCGATGTACGTGGAGCGAAGGCCGGTGGCCACCATCGTGTTCTTGGCCCTTGCGCCGCTCGCCAAAGAGACCGCCATCGTCACGCCTCTGGCCCTGCTGGCCTGGGAGCTGTTTTGTCCGGTGCTGCAAGGCAACACAGGGCGACACGAACCACTCTGCTTGTATCGGCGAAGAAGGTCAGCCGCCTTCTCGTTTCTGCTGTGTCTGGTTCCGCTCGCGCTGTGGTTCATCTACCACCATCACCAAACCGGCTTCTACTTCGGCAATCCAGAGTACCTGCGCTACAACTTGCAAGCTACGCTCAGCCCATTTCGCATCCTTCTTGCCATCCTGGTACGGCTCTGGCACGCGCTGGGCTACCTGAACCTGTTTGTGCTGACGCTGGCCGCAGCCTACGCCATGAGCCGCCCTCCGCTACAGGAGCCCGATGGCACATTGCGGCCCCGGATTCCCATCAATGTGCAGCTTGTGTTTGGGGTGGTCATCCTGGCGCACGTCCTGGCTTTGTCAGCGCTCGGAGGCGCTGTACTAGCTCGCTACATGCTTCCTGCGGTGCCGCTGGTAATCCTGCTTTGCGTTTCCACGCTGTGGCGTCGCATTCGGTACTGGCCTTGGTGGATCGCGGTCACTTGCGCAGCTTTTGTGTTCGCGCTCCTTACTCCGCCGCCATATCGGATCGCTCCGGAAGACACGCTGCTGTACTGCGATTACGTCATTCTTCACAAACTGGCGGGCGATGAATTGGCGGTGCGCTTCCCGCACGCGCGCGTGCTCACCGCGTGGCCGGCTTCCGATGAACTTACGCGCCCGTTCCTCGGATACGTCAAACAGCCGCTCACGGTGGTGCCCATCGAGAACTTCGCGCCGCTCGAAATCGAACGGGCCGCCCAAGCGACCGATCAGTTCGACGTCGCGCTGCTGTTTCCCACCAAGTGGCAACCTCCGCATCCTCTGTTTCGCAGCCTGCCCTTCGGCCAGGAACTTCAGGAACGCTTCTTCGACTATCACCAGGACCTGACCCCGCAGCAAGTGGCGAACATCCTCGGCGGGCGAATGATCCGCTACCTGAATCGCAACAATGAATGGGTGGCGATCGTCGTGATCGAGAGAGTCGAAAACGCGGCAGCGCGCGATTTGCCGCTGTCTGGCGCGATCCTGCAGCAATAGGGGTCCTTCGACTCGCTGCGCTCGCTCAGGATGACAGACCGAAAAGCCGATCCTTCGACCATTTAAACTGTGAGCAGATGGCACGCACCACCATCCTGGAATACCTCGATAACTTCCGCCGCCACGCTGGGGAGGCAGCCTACGTTCACCATCGCGGCTATCGTATGCAGCGATGGACCTATGGCGATGTGCTGAGCAACGTGTATCGCTTTGCGCGCGAGCTTGAACAGCGCGGGATCGGCAAGGGCGACAAGGTCCTCATTTGGGGCGAGAACTGCGCGGAGTGGGTGGTTGTTTTTTTCGGATGCCTGTTGCGCGGCGCCATCGTGGTGCCCATCGACAAGATTGCCGCTCCCGATTTCGCCCAGCGTGTCGCGCAACAGGTGGACGCCAGGCTCTGTGTCCGCTCGATGCAGAACCACATCCCGGGTATCGCAGAGATCAATCTGGAAACTCTGCGCGAGCAGATTGCCGCACACTCCAGCGAACCAGTTGTTCCGCCACCGCTCACGCGCGACGACATCGTGCAGATCGTCTTCACCTCTGGCACGACCGCCGAGCCGCGCGGTGTGGTCATTTCTCATGGCAACATACTCGCCAACCTCGATCCGCTGGAGCGCGAGATCGGGAAATACCTTCGCTACGAGCGCATTTTTCATCCGCTGCGCTTCTTGAATCTGCTGCCGCTAAGCCACGTCTTCGGACAGTTTCTCGGAATGTTTCTGCCGCAATTGCTGGCCGCCACCGTGATCTTCCAGGACACGCTGAACCCGACGGAAGTTCTGCACGTCATCAAAAAAGAACGCGTGTCGGTGGTGGTCGCGGTCCCGCGCTTGATGGAGTCGCTGAAAGACAAGCTCATGCGCGATTTCGATGCGGCCGGCCGGCGGGAGTGGTTCCAACGACAATTCGAAACCGCAAACAACCAGCACTTCGTGAGGCGCTGGTGGCGCTTCCGGAAAATTCACAACCAATTCGGATGGAAGTTCTGGGCTTTCATCTCGGGAGGCGCAGCACTCGACGCCGAGACTGAGGAATTCTGGCGGCGCTTGAGCTTCGTGGTCATTCAAGGCTACGGCCTGACGGAGACGACATCGCTGATTTCCTTGAACCATCCGTTTCGTACCGGCAAACGCTCGATTGGCAAAGTGCTTGAAGGCCGCGAGATCAAGCTCGATGAAAATGGTGAAATCCTGGTGCGCGGCGCAAACGTCGCGGCCGGCTATTGGCAGGGAAAAGAACTGAAGCCAGTGTTGAGCGAGGAAGGTTGGTTTCGCACCGGCGACCTGGGCGAACTCGATGCCGAAGGCAATCTCTATTTCAAGGGTCGCAAAAAGAACGTCATCGTCACACGCGAAGGGATGAACATCTATCCCGAGGACTTGGAAGCGGCGTTGCGACAACAACACGAAGTACGCGACTGCGTGGTTGTCGGACTGGAGCAGGGCGGAAATGCCGAGCCTTGCGCCGTGCTGATCGTGCGAGACTCCGTCGATCCAGAGCCGGTGGTCAGGCGTGCCAACCAGCAGCTCGCGGAATATCAGCAGATGCGCCGCTGGTTGGTGTGGCCCGAGCAGGACTTCCCGCGCACTCCCACGCAGAAGCCAAAGACTGCTGCGATTCAGCAGGCGGTGCAGCAACATTTCGCCTCAGGCGACGACGGAGCCGGCATGCCGCAGGGCGCTTTGGCGGACCTGATCGCGCGCGTCACCGGACGCAGCACCGGCCCGCTCACCCCCGATGCCCGGCTCGACGGAGACCTGAACCTGAGCTCCATGGACCGCGTCGAGCTGATGAGCGCGCTGGAAGACCGCTACCAGGTCGATCTCAACGAGGCGAACTTCACCAGCGTCAGCACGGTTAAGGATCTCGAACGCCTGCTGCGCGAGCCGCAAAAGTCGCCGCAGAGCGGATACCTCTATCCGCGCTGGGCGCAGCGCTGGCCCATTGCGTGGATTCGCAGCTTCATCTACTACCTGCTCACCTGGCCGGCGACCATGATCATGGCGCACCCCAAGATTATTGGCCGCGAGAACCTTCGCGGTATCGATGGGCCGTTCCTCATCAGTTGCAATCACGTTACGTATATCGATGTTGGCTTCGCGCTGATCGCCCTCCTGCCCCGTTTGCGGCACAAGCTCGCAGTCGGCATGTGGGGAGAGATGCTGTGGGAGATGTGGCGCCCGCCGCAGACCTGGAATCTCCTTAAGCGCTTGGCGTACCGCGCCGGCTACTACCTGGTGGTTGCCCTGTTCAACGTCTTTCCGCTGCCGCAGCAGTCGGGCGTGCGCGAGAGTTTCGCCTACGCCGGTGAATCGGTAGATCGAGGCTACAGCGTTCTGGTTTATCCCGAAGGCATACGCACGCCGGATGGCAAGCCGTCCTCGTTCCGCTCAGGTGTCGGGATGCTGGCAGCGCGCCTGAACATTCCGGTTGTTCCGATAAGGATCGATGGCTTGTACCAGATGAAGATGGCCGGCCACAAGATCGCGCGTCCGGGCGAGCTTCGCGTCGTGATCGGCAAGCCAATGCGCTTCCCGCCCGAAACGCAGGCCGAGGAAATCACCAACCAGATTGAGCACGTCACGTGGTCTATGTGACAGGGAATGGGTCAGTTTCCGGATTGAAGGCCACATGTCCGGAGTACGAATTCCCAGTTGGTGCCCTCCCCAGATCGAGTGGCTGTCTGGTTCATTTCGCATTGTGGGACTTGCCGGAATGGTGTGCGCGAGGTTTGCGTTCCTCCTAGTTGGCCTCGCTGATCGTATTGTTTTACTGATTACTTGACACGGCGTGGTTTGTAGATGATATTGCTTCTCGTCCCGTCGGCTGACCCCTCGACTTGAGCGCCGTTCACGGATAACGGGTGCCGGGGTTGCGTCGCCTCGCAAACTCTTATGGTTTTCAGGTACCGGTCGAAGCATTTGGGGACTTCCAAAAGCGAAGGAGCGCACGATGTCTTCTCAGCAGAAATCTGCCACGGTTGTATCTCACTTCAAAACCATCAACAGAACTGGGATGTCTGCCCTGTTGCTTGCGTCCATACTGCTGGCGGGCACTTTGTGCCCGGCCGCCAACCGCGCGTCGTCCTCTCCTCTGGTATGCAACAGCGGATCGCTCCCCACGGGCGGAGACGGCACGCAGGACGTGCAGGTGGTGGGGCCAGGTATCTGCACCGTGGGCCCGGGCGCCTACTACTACCACAACTTCAATATCTACAGTGGCGGGACGCTGGAGTTCATGGACAGTGGCAACATTGACCTCTGGGCCGCCAATATCCTGGTGGAAAACAACAGTGCGCTGATCGCCGGCAGCCCCTCCGTGCCCTACGGGGTTAACGGCATACTCACCATTCACCTGTGGGGGCCGGCTCAGCAGACTGGAACCGGCAAGGGCGATGGCGGCGTTGGCATCACCTGCCTGTCCGACCAGGTGAACCAATGCGGCGTGCCGACGCCTCTCTGGAATTCCAATCCATCGATGGGCTTGAATCCCACTTCCTGTGTGCTGGCCATCAATGTGCCCGGGTTCAATCAGAATCTGCCGGGAAACGTGAACGATTGTTTCTACGCCTACATGCCGCTCGACTATGACGACGGTGGCACGCCTCCCGGATACTTCGGATATAAGGTGCTGGGGGTTTCCTATGGCGGGACGCTGCAGCTATTCGGCAAGAAGGGCGCCACTTATTCGACCCTGACGCCAGCCAATTCGGGCACAAGTTGGGCGCGTCTTAACCGGTCCGTAAAAAAGAGTGAAACCACTCTTGTCCTGGATCGCACCGTGGATTGGGCCGCGAACGACCAAGTCGTCCTCACCACCACGGACTACCTGCCGGCGCACTCCGAGCAGTTGACCATCCAGAGCGTCAGCACCAGCGGCGGCGTGACCACCCTCACCTTGACCAGCAGTGTGCAGTATACCCACAACGGACGTACCTACGACTACGGCCTCAAGAAAGTCCCCACCGACATCGGCCCCGATCAGGACCCCAATGTCACCTGCTCGGCAGGCCAAACCCGCTGCGTGGAGACGCGTGCTGCCGTGGGGCTGCTGACGCGCAGCATTCGCATAGTGTCAGCCGGTGACACTTACAACGCACCATTTCCCGCCTCCAGCACCGGTTACTATTTCGGCGGCCATATGATCGCGCGCCAAGGTTTCCAGTCGGTCCAGATGCAGGGAGTCGAGTTTTTCCAGATGGGACAAGGCGGACGCATCATGCACTATCCCGTGCACTTCCACATGGCGCGCCAGACTCCGGCCAACACCTACGTGGCCGACTCTACGGTGTACGATTCCATGACCCGCTGGTACACCATTCACGCTACGCAAGGCGTGACCCTGGCGCGTAACGTGGGCTTTCTCTCCATCGGTCACGGTTACTACCTTGAAGATGGTAGCGAAACCGGCAACAAGCTGTACGCTAATCTGGGCGTCCTGGCCCGCGCCGGGGTTATGAACCCGCAGAACCCGCGCAATGTGCCCGGAATCTTCGCGGCCGAGCATCAGAATTCCGCTGCCGATGAAGTTCCGTTTCACACTGACTTCGACCATCCCACCACGTTCTGGATCACGAACGGCTACAACGATTTCGAGTACAACGTGGCGGCCGGCGCGGGGACCTGCGGCATGTGCTACTGGTTGCTGCCCAACACCAACAGCGGCGATTCGCGCTACGAGTATTGGGGCTCTTATGCTGGCGAGCAGCAGTATCTAAAGAACCCAACCACCGGGGTGGACGAACTGAACCAGGCCGGCATCACCCCCTTGTACAAATTTGTGGGCAATTCCTGCACCACCGCACAGAATTCCTTCAGCACGATCGGAAACTCAACCGGCTGTAATCTGGCTCCCACGCCCGGAGCCGCGGGTTACTTGCAACCCATCATTAATCCTTTGTCCCCGGCTTTCCCGGCAGATCCAACCACCCAGGCATTCAGCCCGCAGGCAGACGCCTACTACCCGAAGGTGGCCGGCTCAGGCTACCGTCAAGCCACTCAATGTGCGGCCACCGGCAGTTGCGCCACGGTGACGCCCTGCGCTTACAACTCTACTTCCAACCAGGCGCCCCCGAACTGCATGATTACCGACATCGACCACTACACCACCTCGTTCAACTGGGCGCAGACCAACTATGGAGCGATATGGCTGCGCTCTCAGTGGTATTTGTTCACGAACAGCGCCGTCACCGATGTGCAGGGCGCCGGATTGACCTTTATCTCCGGCGGCGGCTATACCGGCTCCGACCACATCCCGGGATACTGGGCACTGGCACACAAGAATGTTTTCGTCGGCAGCACCCAGCCCACCAACCCCTTTACCTCGCCTGCGGGGCCCTTCAATCCCAACTCAGGCCTGGTGTGCGACGCCGGCCTGCCCGCCGCGGTCTGCTCCAGCGTGGCCCAAGGCGTAGCCATTCCCCTCGACAACTTTGGAGCAGGCGAGCGGATGTTCAGCATTTACGACGGCCCTGCCTACCAGTCCGCCAACGCCTATTTGGACATCAACAAAACTGTTCTGAATGGCTGCACACCGGGCAACGGCGCCGGTGGCGGCAATTGCACCGGCTGGATGTTCTGGAGAACGCTCGGCGTGCCTCTGGATCCGACGGCCGCGTCCGGCGAGCAGTGCTACATGCCCAATGCTGCGATTGCCTGGAAGCAGTCCAACGGTTTTTACTACCCCCCGGCCTTTCATTCCAACAAATTGTTCTTTAACAATGTGGACATACGCCACTTTGTGATTGAGCCCCTGTTCCAGCCCAACACCTTCACGACCGACCTGAACAAGGCACAGGCGCGCTATTGCATCTACCAGAGTGACATGTTTTCAAATTTCACCGACATCGATCGCCAGACCGAACTCAGCGACGACGACGGCTCGCTGACCGGCTTGCTGGGCCCAATAGACCTCAAATCGAAGACTTACGACCCGGCCATTTCCATCAATAAGGACAGGTTCTTCAATGTCCCGGTGGAGACTGCGCAGTGCGCCTCCGACATTCCTAAGCTGATGCAACAGGGTGCGAACTGCCCGTACGCCAAACAAGGTTACCCGGACCTATGCGCGACCGCCAACACCAGTCCCTACGAGTACGTGACTACAGTCGTGTTCCCGGACTGCGGCGTAACCGGCACTTGCGATTTGACCGGCGGAAATTGGGGCATAGATTGCGAAGATCAGAGTTGTTACGGAGTGCCGCTCTACCGCGAAGACACGAACCCCGGAGAACAGGGGGCATCACAGATTCGCATGATGGCCGATTCGACCTATCAGCGCAGTAATCTTACCGTCAACCATGGACTCTTCTACATCGACACTACCGTCTCCAATGCCATCCAGAGTCAACAGGGTGCAAACACGAATGTGTTTGTAGGCGGTCAGACCTACTACGTGTTCCAGTTGTTCGCCAAACCGGAAACCAGTGTGACCTATCAGATTTACGTGGGCAAGGACTTCGACCCCAGCACGCAACTGGCGCCCCTGCGAGTGAATCAGCTGAATAACCCGCCTACGTTCACCCCAGGTCCGGCGGGCTCGTACCCCTGCCCGCAGGGGGGATGCTATGACAGCAGCACCGGGATTCTGACCGTTCCTCTGGACATGTCGCTGTTCAGCTATTTCAAGGCCAACTACAATGCGGCCAAACAAGACGAGTGCGCTCCGGCGACCTTCTGTACCTGGAATAGTCAAACCAGTACCTGCGGCTGCAACCCTAGCCAGACGAGCGCCTCCCCGACGGAGTGCCAGAACGCCTGCGCCAACTGGTCAACCAAGGATGTGGACTGTCCCCAGGGAGGTTGCTATGGCTTCGCGGTCACTTTGCCCGGCGACTTTGTAGCCGGAACGCCGGCGGTTGCTCCGCCGCAGGTCGCTTGCTTCCCCAAAGACAACAATTGGAATATCAAGTTTTCAAACCCCACCCAGAACCCGGGCTCGTGCCTTTACGCCGGCATATTGCCCACGGGACAGTTCTGCGGTACGTACGTGAACTGGCTGCTAAGGGAGGGACCAAGCGTGGCCGAGTTAGGCATGAGGCACTGATCCGATTCGGATGACAACCGGCCTCAGGTTGCGGTGACAAATGCGGGCAGGCTATCAATTGAGCGGCTTGCTGAGCGGTCTGCCCGCCTGATTTTTGTCTAGTGCCGCTGCATCCGCCACTAATCGGTGGATAACGCCGCACGCATTGGCTTGATATTTACTCGGCACTTCCCATGTGACGCTCGTCCTAGCCCTCCTGTGGGGAGTAATGATAAAAATACTTATTTGGCCTTCGGACAGGATTTCACCCTGTTAATCCCAGGGCGCGAGAGTGCCCCATCCAAGCCGGTTTTGCTTGGATGGGATTTTGCCGAGGAGTACCGATGCGCGATGCAGTCCTAAGATTGTGGCCTGAGATCGAGTGGATACAGGCTCCTGAGCTACGCGAGCAGGTCACCAAGACTTGGCAGTGCGCGCTCGAACTCAGCCCGCTCTCCCCCGACGACCTCAATCGCATTCCGTTCACCCTGTTGGTGCCGAACTGCCCCACGACGTTCATGGAGCACAAGCGCTGCGTGGTGCACATTGCGCGCAAGGCGGCCGAGAGTATGAAGGAGTTCATGGGGCGGGCACTGCCGATCGACATGGATACCGTGATTGCGGGCGCGATCCTGGCCGATGTTGGCAAGCTACTGGAGTACGAAAACGTGGACGGCAAGACCCGGCAAAGCAAACGCGGCGAGTTGCTGCGGCATCCTTTTACCGGGGTGGCGCTGGCGATGGAATGCGGCGTGCCTGACGCGGTGTGTCATATCATTGCGACACACGCTGCGGAAGGCGACCTGGTGAAGCGCACGACCGAGGCCTACATCGTGCACCACGCCGATTTCATGGCCTTTCTGCCGTTTAGGAACCTGGCGAAGTAACAAGGAGAAGATTCTTATGTCAACCACAACCGCGCCGGCTCCGAGCAAAGCGGCGGCCAAGCCGACAATCACCGCAACCATGTCGCAATGGGCCGCCGGTCTAAAGTTCGAGCAGCTCTCCAAGGATGCGGTGTATCAGGCGAAGCGCTTCTTGCTCGATAGCATTGGCTGTGCGCTTGGCGGCTATCAGCAGCATGATGTCATCATCGCGCTGGAGGTGCTGAACGAAATTGCGGGAGCCGGCAAAGCAACCGTTATCGGCAGCGGCCGGCAGATGGATGTGGCCTCCGCGGCGCTGGCCAACGCGCTGATGATTCGCTGCATGGACTACAACGACATCTACTGGAAGCAGGACCCCTCGCATCCGTCAGACATCTTCCCCGCGGCCATCGCCTGTTGCGAGCGCGCCGGCAGCGATGGGCGCGAACTCATTGTCGGTCTGGTGCTGGGCCACGAGTTCGAAATGCGGCTGTGCGAAGCGGCCTTCCCCGGCATTCGCGAGCGCGGCTGGCATCATGCCACGTTGACCGCGTTCGTCTCGCCGATCGTCGCCGGACGCATGCTGCACCTCAGCCCGGAGCAAATTCAGCATACCATCGGAATCGGCGCCAGCGCGCGGGCCACGCTGGGCGCAGTTACCGCCGGCAAGTTGACCATGATGAAGAACACCGTCGATCCCATGGCCACGCAGAGCGGCGTGCTGGCGGCCCTGTTGGCTGAAAAGGGATACACCGGTCCCGAGCACGTGATCGACGGCAAAGAGGGGCTGGTGCACTGTTTCGGCCCGGAGTGGAAGCTGAATATTCTGACCGACGGGTTGGGCGATTCGTGGCGTATCACACAATGTGGGATGAAGGCGTTTCCCACCGAGGCCCTGACGCATACGCCAATCTCCGCCGTGCTGGCGCTGGTGAAAGACAACGACCTGAAGCCCAACGACATCGCAAAAGTGCACATTCGCACCACGGCGCGCGGGGCCGACATTCTCAGCGATCCCAGCAAGTACGATCCGCACACCAAGGAGACGGCCGATCACTCGCTCCCGTATGTCATCGCCGCTGCCATTGCCGAGCGTCAGGTCACACCCTTGCAGTTCACCCAGGCGAAGATCATGGACCCCGTGATCCGGGCCCAGCTCAACAAAATCGCCGTCGCCGCCGATCCCGAGATCGAGAAGGTCTTTCCGGCGCTGCAGCGTGTGATCGTCAGGATCCATACCATCGATGGCCGCGAATACACGACGCAGCTCGACTATCCCAAGGGCGACCCGCGGAATCCTCTGACCGACCAAGAAGTGGAAGAGAAGTTTGAGGCGCTGGCGGAGCCGGTGATGTCGCGCGAAGTTCGTCGCAGCGCCATGGACGCCATCTGGAGCCTGGAGAAGCAGGCAAGCGTGACCGAGTTGATGAAGCTGTTCAAGGCCAATCGGGCCCCGACAGCGGGAGGTCATTGACATGGGCCAAACCATCGTTGAGAAGATCGCGCAAGCCCACATGGCTGAGGGGCCGAGCCGCCCGCTGCGCGCCGGTGACTTCCTCTCCATCCGGCCCTACCACGTGATGACCCACGACAACACCTCCGCGGTGATGAAGAAGTTCAAGGCTATCGGTGCGAAGAAGGTGCATGATCCCGCGCAGCCGGCGATCACCGCCGATCACGATATTCAGAACAGGGAAGAGTCCAACCTGGCGAAGTATCGCAGTATGGAGGCGTTTGCGCGCGAACAGGGTATCGACTTCTATCCGCCGGGCACCGGCATCGGCCATCAGATCATGGTGGAGAAAGGCTACGTGCTTCCTGGGACATTCGTCGTCGCCTCCGATTCCCACTCCAACATGTATGGCGCGTTGGGTGCGATCGGCACGCCGGTGGTTCGCACCGACGCGGCCGCAATCTGGGCGACGGGTGAATTCTGGTGGCAGATTCCTCGCACCGTGCAGGTTGTGCTCGAAGGCTGGCTCGCATCGGGTGCGACCGGCAAAGATGTGATCGTGACGTTGTGTGGACTCTATAACCAGGAAGAAGTGTTGAACGCTGCCGTGGAGTTCACCGGCCCCGGCGTGGCGTCGCTCAGCATGGATGCGCGGCTGAGCATTGCCAACATGTCCACGGAGTGGGGAGCGCTGGTCGGCTGGTTCCCGGTGGATGAAGTCACGTTGCGTTACCTCGAAGCGCGCAATCGAGAATTGCGGACGCAGGGAATTGCGCGCATTCCCGAAGATAAATTTGACGAGTGGCGGACGAATCCACCAACTCCCGACAAAGACGCGACGTATGCGGGTCGGATCACGCTGAATCTCGCGGAGGTCACCCCTCACGTTTCCGGTCCGGACACGGTGCAGGTGATGCAGTCCGTCGCCGAGATCGCGAAAAAGAAGGTCGCGATCCAGAAGGCGTACCTGGTGTCGTGCGTAAACTCGCGGCTGGAGGACCTCGAGGCCGCGGCGAAAGTGCTGCAGGGCAAGAAGGTGGCGGACGGTGTGCAGTTTTATCTTGCGGCTGCCAGCCGTGCGGTGCAGGAGGAAGCTGAAACGCGCGGCGTATGGCAAACCTTGCTCGATGCGGGAGCGCATCCGCTGCCGTCAGGATGCGGACCGTGCATTGGCCTGGGTACCGGATTGCTCGAAGCGGGCGAGGTCGGCATCTCGGCCACCAATCGCAATTTCAAAGGGCGGATGGGTTCGCGCGATGCGCAGTGTTATCTGGGCAGCCCCGAGGTCGTCGCGGCGTCGGCTGTTGCAGGCTATATCTGCGGACCTGCGGCAACCCAGGATCGCGAAGTGAAGAAGCACTTTGACGATCTGGCCATGAGTTCGGCTCCGGTCGAGAAGGTCGAAATTCTGCCCGGATTTCCGCAGCGCGTGCGAGGAAGGTTGATCGTCCTGTCGCAAGATAATCTGAACACTGACGGCATCTACGGCAAGGACTACACCTATCGCGAAGACATGACCCCGGAGATGATGGCGAGCGTGGTGCTGGAAAATTACGATCCCCAGTTTGCCGGGCGCACGCGGGAGGGTGACGTCATCGTCGGCGGCTTCAACTTCGGTACGGGCTCCAGTCGCGAGCAGGCGGTGACGGCGCTGAAATACAAAGGCATTCCGTTGGTAATTGCAGGCAGCTTCTCGCAGACCTATCTGCGCAACGCGTTCAATAACGGATTTCTGTGCATCGAGACGCCCGAGCTGGTGAACCGGTTGCGCGCCAAGTTTGCGGACGCGGTTGCCCGCAAGGAGAAGACGATTATTCCCGGTGACGAGGTCGAGGTTGACTTCGCCTCTAGCACAATACGCTACGCCGGCGAGCAGTTCACCTTTCCGGCGCTGGGTAGCGTGCCGCAGTCGCTGGTCATTGCTGGCGGAGTAGAAAATCTGGTTAGCCGGAGGTTGGGGCTGAGCATGGCAGCGGTCCCTGTTTAGAGCGAGTCCCGCAGTGTGGGACAGATTGGCTGCAACTGTGCGAATGCGCCAGTGTTGGCTGGGATCATAGGAGAGCCAGGATCAAAGCTCGTGTTTGGGTGGACGAACAGACTTGCTCTATACCAGCCCCGCTTGCGGGGCGGAAGAGCTTAGCCCAGCGCTTCAGCGCTGGGTAGGCGTGAGAAGGAACCTGAGTCCCGTCGGGACGGCAGAAAAGCAGGTCCCTCGACTCGGACTNNGGACTGAAGTCCTCGCTCGGGAAGACAACACGAAATGAGAGATGACGGCACCATCAGAGGGAGCTAGTATTCATGGCAAAACATACAATCGTATCCATGCCAGGCGATGGCATTGGCAACCAGGTCCTGCCCGAAGCGATTCGGGTGCTCGATGCCGTCGGTTTCGAGGCTGAGTACGTACATGCCGATATCGGCTGGGAGTGCTGGATCAAGGAAGGCAATGCTCTTCCCGAGCGCGCCATCGAGTTGCTGCGCCAGTACAAGGTCGGCCTGTTCGGCGCCATCACGTCGAAGCCGAAGAAGGAAGCCGAGGCCGAGTTAAGCCCCGCGTTGCGTGGCAAAGAATATCAATATTTCAGCCCGATTGTTTCCATGCGGCAGATCTTCAACCTCGATGTTTGCATGCGGCCATGCATGTCGTTCCCCGGCAACCCGCTCAACTTCATCCGCAAAAAACCGGCTGGCGGCTTCGAAGAGCCCAAGGTGGACGTGGTCGTCTTCCGGCAGAACACGGAAGGCCTGTACGCGGGAGTCGAGTGGACGAACCCTCCGCAGCCAGTGCGCGACGCCTTGCGCGCCCACCCGAAATTCAAGCCGTTCGATAAAGTCGCCGGCACCGACCTTGCGATTTCGGTGCGCATCATTACTCGTCCGGCGGCGCGACGGATTTGCGAAGCCGCATTCCTTCATGCGCGCAACCACGGGTACAAATCGGTAACCATCTGCGAGAAGCCCAACGTGCTGCGCGAAACTTCCGGCATGATGGAAGAAGTCGCCAAGGAAGTGCACAAGCAGTACAGCGACATTGCTCTGTGGTCCACCAACATCGACGCGCAGACCATGTGGCTGACCAAGAACCCCGAAGAGTATGGCGTGATCGTGGCCAGCAACTTGTTCGGCGATGTCATCAGCGACGCGTTCGCGGGACTGGTTGGCGGGCTTGGTTTTGCGGCGTCCGGCAATGTCGGCCAGGAAGTTGCAGTGTTCGAGCCCACACATGGCTCGGCTCCCAAGTATGCCGAGCTCGATCCGGCGATCGTCAATCCGATTGCTATGATTCTTTCGGCGGCGATGATGCTCGATCACCTCGGCGAGAACGACAAGGCGTGCAAGATTCGCGACGCTATCGCGGTGGTTGTGGCCGAAGGCAAAGTCCGCACCTATGACATGATGCGCATCTCTGGCGGGACGAAATCGCTGGCCCAGGGTGCGGCCTCGACGACGCAGATGACAGACGCCATCCTGGCCAAGCTTGGGGTGACAGTGGAGAAGGCTTATGCCGGCAGTGGCAAAAATTAGCACATCGCGACGAGGCGAGGCGGGACGCGCCGGCGACGACATTCGCTCCGACTTGCACGTCAGCTTCGAAGAGCGCGGCAGCGGCGGGATTGAGATTGGCCTGCGCTCGCGCGTCGAGCTGTATTACGGCGAGGTCATCCGGCGGCAGGTGCGCGACGTCCTGCGCACGCTGGGCGTCGAGCATGCATTGATCGAGATCGTCGACGAAGGTGCGCTGCCGTTCGTGATTGCGGCCCGCATTGAAGCGGCGGTGCGACGCGCTGGACTCGCACAGGTCAAGCGGGCGCTGCCGGATGCGGTGACGCTTGCGGCGCCCTCGCAGCGGGACCGTCTGCGGCGCTCACGACTCTATCTTCCCGGCAATGAGCCCAAGTACTTCGTCAACGCCGGACTGCATGGGCCGGACGCGGTCATTCTCGATCTGGAAGATTCGGTGCACTATGCCGAGAAAGATGCTGCGCGGCTGCTGGTTCGCTATGCGCTGCGAGCGGTGGATTTCGGTGGGGCCGAGCGCATGGTCCGAATCAATCAACTGCCCCTGGGATTGACCGACCTGGAGGAGATCGTTCCGCAGTCACCCGATCTCATCCTGATTCCCAAAGTCGAGACCGCAGAACAGGTATGCCACGTTGTGGGAGCTATTGACGTAATCGCAAAGCAGACGAGCGTCGCGCGTCCCATTTGGCTGATGCCAATTCTCGAATCGGCGCTCGGCATCGAGAATGCGTTCGCCATCGCGACGGTTTCGGACCGCATTGCCGCCATCACCATCGGGTTGGAGGACTACACCGCCGATCTTGGAGTGGCCAAGACCGCAGGCGGAAGCGAGTCGCTCTATGCCCGCCAGCGTGTGGTGAATGCCGCCCACGCCGCCCACATGCAGGCCATCGACTCGGTGTACGGCGATGTGGCCGACACTGAAGGGCTGCTGCACTGGGGCGAAGCATCACGGGCCATGGGCTTTGAGGGCATGGGGTGTATTCATCCCGTGCAAATAGAAATTATCCATCGCGCCTTTGCGCCTGAGCCAAACGAGCTGGAGAAGGCGCTGAAGATTGTCGCGGCTTATGAGGACGCGCAAGCTCGCGGTCTTGGCGTGGTAAGCCTTGGCTCCAAAATGATCGACGCCCCGGTGGTGCAGCGCGCATTGAAGCTGGTCGCGCGGGCCAGGAAGATGGGTATCGTCGCTGATCCGTCATCAGCAGGAGAACCATCATGAGCGCGGGCGTAGCCACCGGGTTGATCACGAACGCTGCGGGCCGGCGCGTGCCAACTCATGTCAACGGCCGCGAGGCAGCGCCGTACCGAGGAGTCAACCAGCACCGTTCCACAGGAAATAAAGCTAGGCCGCCGATTCGCAGCAGTAGTGACTATCCCACAAACGGGGATAAGCGCATCCCAGATTTGGAGACTGCGCTGCGTCTTTGCGGACTGCGTGATGGCATGACCATCAGCAATCATCACCATCTGCGCAATGGAGACCGTGTCGCACTCACCGCGTTGCAAACCGCCGCGCGCATGGGCGCGAAAGACCTCGTCTGGTTTCCCAGCGCATCGTTCCCCTGTCACGAGCCCGTGATCGACCTGATGAAGTCGGGCGCGGTGCATCACATCGAAGGCAGCATGAACGGGCCTCTCGGCGACTACTGCTCGCACGGACACATGCGCGGCCTGGGAGTTTTGCGCTCGCACGGTGGACGCTGGCAGGCGGTGCAGGATGGCGAAGTCCACATCGACATCGCCGTAATCGCCGCCCCTACAGCGGACTACTTCGGCAACGCTGATGGCTCGCACGGACCGTCGGCATGCGGTTCGCTGGGATTTGCGCTCGCCGATTCCGTCTACGCCGATCATGTCATCGTCGTGACCGACAATCTGGTCCCGTTCCCGTGCATTCCCTGGCAGATCCAGGGCAACAACGTTGACTACGTGGTTGAGGTTGACTCCATCGGCGATCCCTCGATGATTGTCAGCGGCACCACGCAGATCACGCGCAGCCCCGATCGTCTGCGAATTTCCGAGCTGGTGGCGCGCTTTCTTCGCGACAGCGGAATCATGCGCGACGGCTTCTCTTTTCAGGCGGGCGCAGGCGGCATAGCGCTTGCTTTCGTGGACTACCTGGCTGGCATGATGAAACAAGCCAACGTGAAGGCCAACTTCGTGCGTGGAGGTTCAACCAAGTACCTGGTCGATCTGCTCAACGCAGGTCTTATCGGATACATTCTCGACGGCCAGACGTTCGACTTGGATGCAGTGCATTCGATCGCCAGCAATCCTCGTCATGTAGCTACCAGTCCGTTCACCTCGTACAACTTCCACGGCAAGGGCAACTTTGCGTCGATGATTGACGCCGCCGTGCTGGGCGCAACCGAGGTTGACGTCAACTTCAATGCGAATGTCGTGACCCATTCCGACGGGCGGCTGCTGCACGGAATTGGCGGCTGGCAGAATTGCCTGTTCGCAGGATGCACGATTCTTGCGGTCCCATCGTTCCGCGATCGCATTCCGGTGATCGTCGACGAAGTCACTACGGTGACTGGGCCCGGCGAACTGATCGACATCGTCGCGACGGAACGCGGCATTGCCATCAATCCGCGGCGACAGGACTTGTTCGATGCGGTGAAAGGCAAGGGCCTGCCGATTCGTCCCATCGAAGAGTTGCAAGCCGAGGTGGAAAAAATCTGCGGCGGAAAGCCTGCCAAGCCTCGGCTGCTTGATCGGCCCGTGGCCGTGGTGAAGTGGGTGGATGGAACGATACTCGACACCGTATGGCAGGTGGTGGACGACAATCCTTACGCGCCGAAGGTGAGCGTCGGAGAGTAGCGCCAACCGAGAGCGGTTCCAGGGTGGTTGAGCTTGGGTAGTGCGGGCCTTCATTCAGGCACGCGTTAAGGCGGTTGTGCACAATTCCTGGCTACATCCGCCGAGGTGACGGCCTCAGCGGATGTAGGGCTTTTCTTGTCGCGTTAGGCGCCGGCTGATGGGTGGCATTACTCCTGAGCAGAACGTGGAAGCTACGCTGGTTGCCGACTTGTACGATGCAAAGACCCAGCCATTACTATGGTGTGAGATTGGCCAGAATATGTTGAACAACAATGGCAACAAGAACCAGGAAATGGTAGAAAAGGCCGTCCAGAAGATGTTCAAGCAATGGCCGAAGTGAGCGTGAACAAACGCGATGCGGCCCAGGTGATCGCCTCACCAGTCGGCCTGGAGTAATAGATGACAACACGAATGCTGGTGGCGCTGTCCTCGGCGATTGAGGCGGCAACCGGGGTTGCCTTGATCGCCGATCCTACGTTTGTCGTCCGCGTGCTCTTAGGCGCCGGTCTTTCTGGCGCGGGCATCGCGGTCGGCCGGGTGGGCGGGTTAGGGCTACTCTCTCTGGGGCTGGCGTGTTGGCCGGGCGGGGATGACGCTACCGCACAGGCCACTCGGGCGCTGTTCACCTACAATCTGCTGGCAGCTGTTTATCTTGGCTATCTCAGAGTTGGCGGAGGTTTCGACAGCTACCTGCTATGGCCGGCGTGCGCTCTTCATGCCTTGCTAGCGGTTCTGCTGGCGCGCCCAGTATATGAAGGAGTTCGGCAACAATAGCTTGGCTTACCATCCAGGCTGTCCTATCCCAAAACTGCCCCCTCATCTATCGGACTCGTACACCGTCTTTCCTCCCACCACGGTCCTAAGCACGCGCGTTTTCAGGATTTCGGGCGGCGCTATCTTGGTTAGATCGCGATCTAAGACAACGAAGTCGGCCAGCATGCCCGGCGCCAGTGTTCCCTTGTCTTTCTCCGCAAATTGAGCGTAAGCCGAGCCCACGGTGTAGGCGGCGATCGCTTGCTCGATGGTGAGCTTCTGCTCGGGAAAATATTCTTTGCTACCCGCCTCGTTTTTGCGGGTGACAGCCGCATAGATTCCGCGGAACGGAGTGATCGGTTCGACGGGGTAATCCGTGCCAAACGCCAAAGGCACGCCATTGTCGAGAAACTGTTTCCAGGCGTATGAGGTCTTCGCCCGCTCGGCACCAATCCGCACCATGGCCCAGTTCATATCGGTAAGCAGATGACTGGGCTGCATGGAAGCGATGACTCCTAGCTTCTTGTACTCCGCGAACTGGCCGGGCGTGATCACCTGATCGTGCTCAATACGGAAGCGGAAGTCGCGCGTCTTGTCGTTCTCTTTCGCGCTGCGCTCAGCCTCAGCAAAAGCGTCGAGCGCCATTTGCACGGCGCGGTCTCCAATGGCGTGAAAACCGATCTGGAAGCCGGCCAGCGCGCACTCGATGGCCATGCGATTCAGTTTCCCCTGCTCATACTGCGGCAGGCCGGAATTGCCGGGATCGTCGGAATAGGGTGCCAGAAGCGCGGCCGTGCGCGAACCCAGCGAGCCATCCATGAAGCCTTTGAGCATGGCGGTGTGCAGCATGGGATCGTCCGCGGGATGATGCGCGCGATGCTTTTCAAGAAGTTCGACTGGATCGTCGAACCGCAACCATTCGCTGACGCGTAGCGTCAACTTGCCTTCGCGCTCCAGGTCCTCGTACACCAGAAAGGCTTCCCAACTGGAATTGTCCTGAGCCGAGGTGACGCCCCACTGCGTAGCATCGGCCAAGGCAAGTTCGGCGGCCCGACGAAGACGCGAGGGAGCCGGCGGCGGGATTTTGGACTCGACCAGTCCTCTTGCCGTTTCGCGCAGAATGCCGGTGGGCTGGCCGTCGGTGTCGTGATCGATTTTGCCGCCTGCCGGCGCTTGCGTCTGCGATGTAACTCCTCCCGCTTTCAGGGCCCCTGTGTTGGCTACGGAGATGTGTCCATCCACCCGGATGAAGACTGCCGGATGCTGGCCGCTGACCGCGTCAATGTCCTGGCGGCTCGGCAGCGTCCCGTCCGTCCACAGCGTCTGGTCCCAGCCACCGCCCACGAGCCACTCGCCGGCCGTAGCGGTCTTGCCGCTGGCCGCGATGCGCTGCTGCATCTCCTGAAGCGACCGGGTGCCGCGCAGATCGACACTGAGCAATTCCAGACCCGCATGTTCCAGATGAACGTGGGCATCGTTGAAGCCCGGCATTACGAAGTGGCCGCCGAGATCTACGGCGTGCGTGTGGGCGCCTTTCAACTTGCGGATCTCGTCGTTCGTGCCAACGGCAAGAATGCGGCCATCGCGCACCGCCATCGCCTGCGCGCGCGCTGGTGTCGCCTGCGTGTAGATGTCGCCGTTGAGGAAGATGCTGTCGGGTGGCTCGGTGCCCGCAGTCTTACCCGAAGCTGACGCGGAGTTTGCGGAGGTATTTGTATTCACCGCGATTAGCGCGAGAGCGATCAGCAGAAGCAATCTCATTCGTCCGCCACTCCGGCGAGCGCGAGGATGAGCAACAGGATGCGCTTCAGCCCGAGATCCCGGCCACTTGGGTCGTACCATTCGCCGATGGTATGGGCGCCGCCGCCACTGCCTCCGGCGCCGATAGCGATTGCTTCCCGGCCGAGCGACAGCGGGACATTGGCATCGGTGGAGGCCCGCTGAATGCGCGCTCCGTTGTTGAGTTGCACATCCACCGCGCGAATGGCTTTGAGCAGCTGCGACTCTGCCGGCAAATCGGCCGCCGGACGATTGCCGATCATGCGGACCTCTGCCGTCAGCAGCTCTTGTTTCTTGCGGCCGGTAAGTTCGGGAATGACAGCGTCAACCGCTTCGTGCAGGGCGCTCTCTAACCGGTCGAGCTGCTCCACGGACGCTGATCGAGTGTCCACCTTCATGGTCGCCGACTCAGGAATGGAGTTGACCGATGTCCCTCCGTTGATCATGCCGATGTTATAGGTCGTCTTCGGCAGCGCCGGTACCGGTGTGCGGCTGAAGCGGTCGACGATGCGTGCCAGCGCAATGATCGGATTGGCAACGCCGAAGTCGCTCCACGAATGGCCGCCGTGGCCACGTATCGTGACTTCATAACGCCGGCTGCCAAGTCCTTCGGCAATAATGGTGTCCGTTCCTGCGCCGTCGAGCACCACCAGCGAAGCTATGGTTGCCGACCACTTTGGCTGCTGAAAAATGTAACGCATGCCGCGCAGGTCGCCTTCGCCTTCTTCTCCCACGTCGCCGATAAGAAGGATTGGAGCGGCATTCGATAGGTTCGCCGCTTGCATCGCACCGGCAATCCCCAGCAGAGCTACGATGCCCGACGAGTTGTCGGAGACGCCGGGTCCATAGAGCTTGCCGGCATCGCGGCGCACTTCGATTGGCGTCCCTGCGGGAAACACCGTATCGACATGCGCGCTTAGCGCGATATACGGAGCGTTGGGATCGGTACCCGGCCGGATCCCGAAGACATTCCCTAACTCATCCTGGTGCACATCGGTAAGCGCCAAGTCGCTGAAGCGCGCCTTGAGCCATGCGCTGCGGGCGGCCTCTCCCCACGGAGGCGCAGCGATCGAGGTCACTTCGAGTTGTAAGTCTTCCAACTCACGAGTATGCGAACGGAACCAGGCGAACGCCTCATGGACCTTACGCAATTCTGCCGCTCGCGCCACTTGTTGTTGCGCCGAACGCGATCCCTGTGATTCGCTGAAGGACGACGTTTCCGTGGAAGACGTACGCGCTGGAGGACCGAGACCCATGGTGGATGCCCCATACTATCAACAAACGTCTTATCGTTCATGCAGTTCGTCGCGCTGGCGGGGGCTAGTCCTACCAGATGGAAGCCGTGATCAAGCAGTTGAATGGCCTGTCGTTCAGCACGTTCGTAAGCCTCTTCTGGGGCCGACAAGGATCTCAATCTGCTGGGCAAGCAGGCCGCTAATCGAAGTATCCCTCCGGGCGGCAAGGACTTTGGCCTTACGGAGAGGCGGTTTACTCAAACTGATCGTGACATTCTGTCTATGGGAATCTCGTGAGATCGAACCTCTGGCGAAATATATTTGGGCTACGACGCTAGCCACGACTGCACGCCCGGCGCTGCCTGGACACACTCCATGATCTCGGAATCGGTAAGCATTCTGTCCGAATTCTTCGCCCGTTGATAGATGCGATCCACCAGTTCATCGCTGGCGGCAATGCCGTGGCGCTCCAACCAGAACATCACGTTCGACTTGCCACTCATCGGACCAACTTCGATGATCTGCTCCATACCGAAATGATGCGCCGGCACGCCGGAATAAATGCTGTTGGCGAGCAGCACGTCGTTTTTCTTGTACGCCTTGATGACCGCGGCCGCATGGACGCCGGTACCGGTGCGGAAGGCGTCCTCACCGACGACGGGGTAGTTCTTGGGAATTGGAACTCCGGTCGCCTTGGCAACCGCCTCGCAATAATCCTTCAACTTGGTGAGGTCCTGGCTCTTCCACGGCTCGATGCCGAGAAGCCTTAAGTTCATCAGCATCTGGTCCATCTGCGTGTTACCCACGCGCTCGCCAATGCCGCATGCGGTCGCGTGGACAACCTCAGCGCCAGCGACCAGCGCCGCAATGGCATTGGCGACGGCCAAGCCGCGGTCGCAGTGCCCATGCCAATCCACGCGAATATTTTCCCCCGAGGGCTTCACCACCTCGTTGATGACAAAGTGCATAAGCGCAACCACGCCCATGGGCGTGGCGTGTCCACAGGTGTCGCAAATCACGATCGATTTCGCGCCACATGCGATGGCCGTACTGTACAGCCGCTGAATGGTTTCGGGATCGCAGCGCGTGGTGTCCTCGGTCACGTACATCACTTCCAGGCCAAGCGAGACTGCATACTTCACCGCGTTCTCGGTGGTGCGTAGCAGGAAGTCGTCGGTCCAATCTTCGGTGTAGCGCCGAATTGGACTGGAACCGATAAACGTCGCGGCCTCAATGGGCACGCCCGTGCGCTGCACAATCTCAGCGATGGGACGAATGTCGTTTGGATGGGTGCGTGCCGCGCAATTGGGCTTGATCTTCATTTTCGCCCGGCCAATTTCTCGGGCCAGCGCTTCACAATGAGCCACCGCACGGGGGCCGGCTCCGGGCAGGCCCAGGTTCAGCATGTTGATGCCGACCCCTTCCATCAAGTGGAGGATATCGATCTTCTCCTCGATGGAAGGATCGCGCACCGAGGGCGACTGGAGGCCGTCGCGCAGCGACTCGTCATTCAGCAACACTCTGCCCGCCGGCACCATGGACCGGGCATAGATCGTGTTCCAGTCGTAAACGAGATCAGAAATTTTGGCAGACACGTTTCGTCAGAACCCCACGTCCGGCGCCCCACGCACCGAACCCACTCGAACAGATGCGGGACACAGCCCGTGGCTTCCAATTATCTCGCAAACCAGAGCTACTGCTTCTCTTTTTCCTCACCCGGCTTGGCGGTAAGCGTTAATCCGAAGATGGACTGACTCCCCACACCAGCAACATTGCGGCCACGCGGCTCCTCTGGACCCGGCAGGTACAGGGTCTTGCAATGCTCACAACGATAGATTTCCATTTGATCGCCGAAGGTTTGCCGGACGTCGCCGCAGGCTTGCTCCAGCACGTCAGCCAGGTAGAACCAGCGTTTCAAATGTCCACCGCACAGCTTCCCTTTTTCATTGGGCTCGTTGCAGGCCCGCTGGAGGGGCTTCTTGTACTTGAGCTTGTGCTTGGGAAGGTGGGGAGGATCAGTCGGGTTCATTTCGGCCATGAAGGCAGTATCGCCAATTATGCTGAATATCTCAATACCGAGCGCCACATGACGCCATGTTGTATCGGCAGCTAACCGCGGACCGCCTGCAACAGCAACGTTGCCCCAATCACGACCAGGCCGACGTGAACGTACTTGAGAAAGGCGTGACCGTGGAGGCGCCGATTAATCATCCTCCCCAGCAGTATCGCGGCCAGGGTAAGCGGCAGCGACATCAAGTAATAACGGGTGACGGCGGGAGCCCACAAACCCGCCAGCCAATAGCCTCCCATGCCAATGATGCTGGCGGGAAGAAAATATCCCTGCAAGGTCGCGCGGAAATGCTGAGCGGACCAGCGGCGCATGGCTCCGTAAATTGCCAGCGGCGGCCCATTCATCCCATAAGCTCCTCCCAGCACGCCAGCAAGGAATCCGAAGATGAGCAGCCACAACCGGCTGTCGCTGTGCAACTCGGGAGGCTTTCGGCCGATCAGCGCGTATCCTGAGAACGCCATGATGACCACTGCCAGGGCCGCTTTGACGAGGCGATGGTTGCCGCTGGTGAGCAGCAGCAGGCCCAGGGGAATGCCGAAAAGCGTCGGCAGTACCAGCCATCCCGTACTGCGTAGGTGGATCTTGCGCCAGTCCTGCGCGACGATTACAGCCGCGACGGTGATGGACACTAGAACGGCAAGCGGCGCAGCCACGTGAACCGGGACCCGCAAGGCGAGCAGGGGAACAGCCACCAGCGCTTCGCCAAATCCGAAGACGGATCGAATCAGCGTGGCGACAAACACAACGATCAAGACGTACACGGTGGTGCCGTCCAACGGGTTCTCCTTCGATCCTAGGAGTGCAAAATCACAGAAGGGTGCTGTTCTTACACTGGCATTGTACTGGCAGGCGGATAGCGACTCGAATTGATAAGCAGCCTTGGGGTTCTTCCTTGAGCGATTCCGGAGTGGCTATAGCTCGGTGCAACTGTTACGCGGGCCTGAAGGCCCGCACTACCCTCAAGCATCGAGGACACCAGCACGCTGGCTGTGGTCTGCCTCGCTCTTGATCAACAGCGCACGTTACAGGCATTTGGGGTGATGCTGTGAGCATTACGCGAAGAGAATTCATTATTGGGAGCGCCGCTCTGGCGGCGGGCGCAACGGTCACCGCTCCGTTCCTTCTGCCCAAATATCATTCGGATCAGCGACCGAAGCAATTTGGCAACCTCGCTTCTACCTGTTGCCAAACGTCCAGCCGAGCCCCGAACTGGTGCCGTAGTCGCTGCCGGAGAAGTGCGCCGGCGGTTGGTTGTCCCAGTTGCCGTAGAACGAGATGTTCCACGTGAGATTGCTGAAAATCTTGATGTAATACGACGCATTAGTATTGGCGAAGACGCGCCCCGGCGCTGACACCGCCGGGAAAACACTAGCGGTGACGTCCAGATTGGTCTTGTTGAAACGGAAAAGCTTCGCGTTCGCGGCGATCATGGCGGCGGCAACGTTTTGCGGGCCTTGTGCGACCTCGGATTGGTGGTAGTTCGTATTCTGCCAAGCAAAACCACCGAGTACCGAGATGCTGGCGTGGTTGCTGTTCTTCAAATAACGTCCGATGCCACCACCCAGATTGGACTGAAGCCTGATGTTCTGCTCCGAACTTTGCAGGAAGTTACCAAGACCGGCGTAGAACCAATTGTTCCAGCGCAACAAGCGAAGGTAGTTTAGACCGAGTGAGTTCCGCGTGGAAACGTTTGCGCCGGTACTTGAGGCCAAAGAGGAACTGTAATTGGCGCCCGCAGACCAGCGTTCTCGCGGGTATTCGACATCGGAGCTCAAATTGTATTGGGTTGCTTGATTTCCCTTGGAATAGCTGATTCCTGAGTTTATGGATCCGTTGAACCGTTGCCAGAACTTCTCCGAAGTCTCGTCCATCTGGACAATTTGGGCCCTGTCAATTGTCACTTTCTGCCCCGGGGTCTCTGCTACCTCAATCCTTACCGGGCGGCCGCCAGTATTTTCGGCGGTGGAGAGCCTGCCGGTGTACACCGAGCCGTCTTCCGTCTTCACCAGGAACAACTGCTTGCTCTCCAGGTGGTCCACCTTCGACCACTGGACCGAGCTTGTGCCGAGTATGTAATCCATGCTGACGTAGAGCACGCCGCCGTCGAGTCCCTTGACCTCGCCGGTGAGGTGGTCGCCATTCTTCATGACCAGAACGTCGGTCTTGTCTCGCGCGAAAACAGGGGCCGCAAGCAGAAGTGCGGAGCAGAGTATAAAGGCTCGGACGTTCATGGCTGTGCCTACCTTTAGTAGCGTTTCCACCCTCCCTCACGGCGTCCTCGGGAGGATGGTTCAGCGACAGATTGCACTCGATCATCCTACCGTACCTGCTTTTCCCTGCCACCTGTCGCCAGCGTAGGTTATGGGCAGTCGGCTGCGAGTTAAGGGAATCGGCTGCCGCGTCGAAGTTCTCACGGCGGAACGATGAGTTATGATTTGGTTCGTTCGGCACGAAAGGAATCCCGGGGTGCCGATCGTTTCTGCCATGAAAAAAATTGATTGGGACAAACGCATCCAGCGGGCAGTCGAACTTGGCGAACGCTACCCAAGCGCCGCCGAGATCCTCGGCTTCTATCGGCACATCCTCGAATTTCAGAAGACGCTGTACGCCGACGTTTCGTCTGTGTCTCCTTCTTCCGCCGGCGTGAAAGCCGCTTTTCGTGAACGGCTCGACCTCGACATCGCGGTGCAACAGTTGCCTGCATTGCTCTCACTCGTTCAGCGTATGGGGCCGCCAAAGCTGGCGCAAGAGGCTGCGGAAATCGGTGCTGGTAAACTGCATCCCTTCTCGCCCCCTTGCCATGCCTCTTCGGAACAGCAACGCGAGATGCTTCGCAGTTTCCTGTTGTCCACGGACGGCAATGGGCCGGAATCGAATCATTTCTTCGCGCGGGTTTTGCTCCAGCCCCAGGCCGAGCATCTTGCTGCGACACAGCAGACGCAATCTGCAGATTCTTCCGCCTCCGTTTGTCCCGTTTGCGGCGCCAGGCCGCAGGTCGCGGTGCTCCGTCCTGAAGGCGATGGCGGAAAGCGGTTTCTGGTCTGTTCTTTTTGTTCAACGGAATGGGAGTTCCGGCGGATACTGTGTCCGGTGTGCGGCGAAGTCGATCATCAAAAACTTCCGCGCTATACGGCGGAAGATTTCGCAGCCGTTCGTGTGGAGGCTTGCGATAGCTGTAAGTACTACCTGAAATCGGTGGACATGACGGTTGACGGACTCGCAGTTCCGCTGGTGGACGAGATTGCGACCGCGCCACTGGACCTGTGGGCGGCGGCGCAGGGATTCAACAAAATTAGCCTGAACCTGATGGGTTTTTAGCCCGGCTGTTCAATTCCCGGCCATCCTCCTTAATGGATTGTGAATCCATTTGACCAGCACGGGTTTCCGGGTATACGCTTTTTTGCATTGTTCGAGTCCCGATGTTAGTCCCTAGTTGTAAACGGACACGGCTTGGTGAAGATGTGGGCCACACTGCGCACACTTTTTCCGCTCCTTCGACTTTGCGCTTTCCGAGCGCTTTCGTCCTATCCCTGCACCTATTCACGGTTTCGAGTCTTTCGTCATGGAGGGCTGCGTAATGGATGTATCTAGACGAGCATTCTTCAAGACTGGCATAGCAGGCGCCGTCGGGATTACGGTTTTCGGCTTCGATGCGCGGCCGCTGCTGGCGCAGGCCTCGAGCCTGAAGATTTCACGTTCCACGGAGACGCGCAGCACCTGCCCCTATTGCGCGGTGAGTTGCGGCGTCATCATCCACACCATCGGCGACAAGGCGAAGAACGTCACCCCGCAGGTCATCCACGTGGAAGGCGATCCCGATCACCCAATCAACCGGGGTACGCTTTGTCCCAAGGGTTCTTCGCTGCAGCAGGACATTCAGAACGAGCGGCGGATATTGAAGCCGCAGGTACGGCGTCCCGGCTCCGATCATTGGGAGAACATCCCGTGGAGCCAGGCGATCGACGAAATCGCACGCTGGACCAAGAAGACCCGCGACGCGACTTTCATAGAGACAGATACAAAAGGCCAGACCGTCAACCGGTGCGAATCGATCGCATTCACCGGCGGCTGCACCGACACCAATGAGTTCAATTACCTGGTTGTAAAAACCATGCGCAGCATGGGAATCGTCCGGCTGGAAAACCAGGCCAGAGTTTGACACGGGCCCACGGTCTCAAGTTTGGGACCAACTTTCGGACGCGGGGCGATGACCAACGGCTGGATCGACATCAAAAACACAGACATGATGTTGATCATGGGAGGGAATCCGGCCGAGAACCACCCGTGCGGTTTCAAGTGGGCGGTCGAAGCGAAGCTAAAGCGCAACGCCAAGATGATCGTTGTCGATCCGCGATTTACGCGCACCGCATCGCAGGCCGACCAGTTCCTGCAGATTCGCGCGGGTGCCGACATCGCCTTCCTTGGCGGATTAATCAACTACGCTATCGAGAACAATCGCGTTGCCAAGGAGTATCTCGTCAATTACACCAACGCGGCTTTCATCATCAAAGAAGGATTCAAGCTGCCGGAAGATGGACTGTTTTCCGGCTTCGATGCCGCCACCAAGAGCTACAACAAAAGCAGTTGGAACTACCAGGAAGGCGGTAACGAGACAGGCAAGGCCGTCGCCACGCCACCGATGGGAGTCGCTGGAGATATTCCAGGTGGCGCCGCTCCGGGAAGCATTGGCTCGGTAAAGCAGAGTCAACCTCAGGGCAGCGCTCCCGCTGGGGAACACGGCAGCGTCACCGGACACGGCGCCGAAGGTCAGGGTTACCAGGCGCAAGGTCCGGCGGGCGCGAAGGCGATGGGAGGCGGTCCCATTCCTCCGCCTTCGCTGCCTCCAAACATCGCTTACGACTTGTCGCTGCAACACCCGCGTTGCGTGTATCAACTTTTGCGGCAGCAGTACTCCCGCTATACGCCGGAGATGGTGTCGCGCATCACCGGCATTCCCCAAGACCAGCTTCTCAAGGCCTACGACTTGTTTACCTCAGTCCGCATCAACGGGGACATGAAAAAGGTCGCCACCATCATCTACGCCGTAGGCTGGACGCAGCACAGCTTTGGAACGCAGATCATCCGCACCGCCGCGATGGTGCAGTTGCTGATGGGAAATGTCGGCCGCGCCGGTGGTGGCGTGAACGCGTTGCGCGGGCACTCCAACATCCAGGGCGCGACGGACATGGCCGGCATCTTCGATATCCTTCCTGGATACCTCAAAGTGCCTTCGCCTACCGACCAAGACCTGAAGACCTATCTGGATCGCATTACGCCCACACCGGCGAAACCAAACGAATGGCAGTCATTCAATTATTGGTCGAACACGCCAAAGTTCATGGTGTCGTTCCTGAAGGCCATGTATGGCAACGCCGCCACGAAAGACAACGATTTCGCGTTTAACTATTTGCCCAAGGTGGACCGTAACTATTCGTGGGTCAATATCTGGAACGACATGTACGAAGGCACCGTCAAGGGATTTTTTGCCTTCGGCATGAATGGAGTGATGATCGGGCCGGATTCGCAGAAGAACATTGACGCGCTGAAGAAGGCCGATTTCCTGGTGGTCTGCGAAATCTACCCCGACGAGACCAGCGCCTTCTGGCAAGCGCCGGGCATCACTCCTGACGACATGAAGCAGATCAATACCACGGTCTATCGCCTGCCCGGAGCGGGTTTCGCGGAGAAGGACGGGACCTTCGTTAACTCGGCGCGCTGGCTGCAATGGAAACACGTCGCCCTGCCGCCCCCGGGAGACTGCCGTCTCGACCAGGACATTCTGGCGCAAATCTTCTTGAAGATCCGGGAGCTGTATCAGAAAGAGGGCGGCAAGTTCCCCGATCCCATCTTGAAGGCTTCCTGGGCCTACACGCTTCCCGAGCACCCGTCGCTGTCGGAAATAGCGAAGGAAATCAACGGCAAGGCGCTGGCCGACATTAGCGACGAAAAAAGTGGAGTCTCGCTGAAGGCCGGACAGCAACTTCCCGGCTTTGCGATGCTTCGTGACGACGGCACAACCTCGTCCGGAAACTGGCTCTATTGCGGTTCGTGGACCGAAGCCGGAGCGATGATGCAGCGGCGGGGAACCGAGGACCCGTCGGGCCTGGGAATTTACCCCAACTGGGGATGGTCATGGCCGGCGAATCGGCGAGTGCTGTACAACCGGGCCTCCTGCGATCTCGCGGGCAAGCCGTGGGACCCGACACGCAGTCAAGTCTGGTGGAACGAAACCGCGCAGAAGTGGGTCGGCAACGACATTCCCGACTTCAAGCCCGATTCCAAGCCGGAGGAGCACATGGGCCCGTTCATCATGAACCCCGAGGGCGTGGGCCGCATCTTCGTGCCGCTCGGCGCGATGGCCGATGGTCCATTCCCGGAGTTTTACGAGCCCATCGAGAGTCCCATCGATAATCCTTTGCACCCGAACCAGTCCAGCAATCCGGTAGTGAAGAAGTTCAAGACCGCGATGGACAAGTACGGCACCGTGAAGGAAGGGTACAACATCATCTGCACCACCTACCGCCTCACCGAGCACTATCACTATTGGACAAAGAACAATCCGATGAATGTCGAGCTGGTGCCGGAACCGTTTGTCGAGATACCTGCAGAACTCGCTGACCAGATGGGCATACGTGGAGGCGAGAAGGTGAAGGTGACCAGCGCGCGCAGCGATTACATCGCCAAAGCCATGGTGACCAAGCGGATCAAGCCCATGATGGTGGACGGCAAGAAGTTGTACCAGATCGGAATGCCGATCCACTGGGGCTTCCTGGGAATTTCCGAAAGCGAGGGCAGGACTTCGAAGATGCCGGCGAACCGGCTCACACCTACCATTATCGATCCCAATGCTTACACCCCGGAATTCAAGGGATTCCTGGTGAAGCTGGAGAAGGTTTAAAGGAGGCGCGGGATGAGCGATCGCGGCACATTACGAATCCAGCAAATCTCGGCCCATCCTGGACCGGTCGCCGGCGAGGGCACGCAACGCCAGGACAAGGTGTGCAAGCTGATCGACACCACCACCTGCATCGGCTGCAAAGCCTGCGAAGTGGCCTGTGTCGAATGGAACGACATGCCGTTCCAGACGACTTACTTCGATAACACCTACCAGACGATGCCTGACACCGACTGGAACTACTGGAACCTCATAAAGTTCAACGAAGACCAGCACGACGATGGCAGCTTCGCGTGGCTCATGCGCAAGCACCAGTGCATGCACTGCGAAGACCCCGGATGTCTGCGTGCATGCCCGGCCGATGGCGCTATCGTGCAGTACTCCAACGGCATCGTTGACTTCCAGCAGGAGAACTGTATTGGTTGTCAGTTCTGTGTCTCGGGCTGTCCTTTCAATATTCCGAAGTTCAACCCCAATACGAAGAAAGTGTACAAGTGCACCCTGTGCTCTGACAGAGTGGGAGCTGGGCTGGAGCCTGCGTGCATCAAGGCGTGTCCCACCGGGTGCCTGCATTTCGGAACCAAGGAGGACATGAAGTTCATGGCCGAAAATCGCGCTACTCAGTTGCGCGAGGTCTCGGGATTTCAGAACGCAGGGGTATACGATCCCGACACCATCGGCGGCACGCATGTGATCTACGTGCTGCACGACGCAACCAAGCCCGAGCGCTACGGCAACTTGCCCGCGAAACCGCGCATTCCGTTAAGCTTTACCGTCTGGAAGGACATCTTCAAACCGATTGGACTGTTCGGCGCAATGCTGGGCTTCGTGGGTGTGGTCATGCATTATGTTTTCGAGGGTCCACGGCGCGAACAGCCCACCCCTCCGGTAGTGCGAATTGACCCGCCACCGCCTCCAGCGGGGAAGGAGAACTAGATGGCGACTTCGGCCAATCGCTTCGTACATCGCACCAACGTGATTGATCGTCTCGGGCGCACCGTCGTCTATGCCGGCGAATTGCTGCGCCATCCGGTGTACACGCGCTTTCTGCACTGGATGGTCGGGATCTTCTTCTTCCTTGCTCTACTGTCGGGCTTCGGGATCTATCTGCCGTGGATCTTCCGCTTCTTTACTCCGCTTTTTGGCGGCGGCGCGACGACACGCTTCCTGCATCCCTGGTTCGGCGTGGGCTTTGTGATCTTCTTCGGTTTGCAGGCGTTGAACTGGCTGGGAGTGATGCGCTGGACTCCGGCCGATTCGCGCTGGATGAAGCACATTAAAGAGTACGTCACCCGCAGCGACTCCGTAGAAGCCCCTGAGACCGGCTTCTTTAACGCCGGGCAGAAGATGCAGTTCTGGGAGATTGTTTGCGGCTGCATCGCCTATGTCATTACGGGCGTCATTATGTGGTTCCCGGAAATTTTCGGGCGCATCCTGGTGGCGATCTCGTATGTGGTCCACGATATGTCTGCGCTCATCATGTTGTTTGGGATTTTCTTCCACGTCTATCTCAGCACCTTCGGCGAGCCCGGCACGACTCAGGCGATGACCCGGGGAACGGTGAGCGAAGCTTGGGCGTGGACGCATCATCCCGCTTGGTATCACGAGATTACCGGCCGCGATCCGCAGCAGGCGCTGAAGCAGGCAGAAGCAGAAATGGCAGCCCGCGAACGGGCCAACGACTGATCTCTCACGCGATCGGGCCGGATACGATAACCAAAAGTAGCCTCTCGTCTCACGCGGAGGGATGTGTGAGCGGTTGAAACAGGCGGTCTTGAAAATCCAAAAGGTTTTTGCGGATGACGACTCGCGCCTCTCGATCCGGTTCTTGTTCATCGGCTCGTGCTTTTGCTCTACGCCTCTTTCAGACCCCGCCTCGCGACGACGCCTTTGCGCTTCGCTATCGCTTCACCTCCATCAGGTTGTGAAGAGGACTTCCACCTCAAACGTGCTCGGCACACCACCAAGAAAAGCCCGCTCCTGCCGGAGCGGGCTACATAGTGCATGGAGGCCGGCTACTTCCCGACCAAGCCGCGGTCAACTCCCACGCCAGTACAAAAATCCCAGCCCGTAGTGGCGCTGTGCGTACCGCAACTGCCGGAGGTGACATCGGTGAAGTACGAGCTGAATCCCAGGTTGCTGTAGATCAGCGTGTTCTCCGCATTGCTGCTGGTGTCGAAGTGTCCCGCGTCGTTAATGATTCCAGCAAGCGAAGGCGAAGCCACGCTGGTCCCATAGACCTCAAGCCAGCCGCCGTAGCAATTCGAGTTGTACACCGCCACGGGAGAGCCGCCGCTGGCGTCAAAGGAAAGATCCGGCGTGCCTCGTTTGCTGCCCACGATGCTTTGAATGGCATTCTGGAATGAGGGCCGCAGCTCATACTTGCTGGCGCCGCCACCGCCGTCGCTCCAGGCGGTCTGGTTGGTGTAGGCGCCGCCGCTACGATTTACCTGCGTGCCGCCAGCCGAAACCACATTCACCGAAGAGCTGGGATAGATGACGCCGGGAGAATCGCCCGAGGAGGCGAAATACACCACTCCTGCTTGGGTGAAGTAGTGGTCGGAGCTCGTCTCGCTGCTGGTCTCGCTTCCACCCCAGCTCATGGATACTTCGCCCTTGCCACCATGCGCTGCGATGTAGCTATTTGCGGCTTGTACTGCGGTGTACAAGGCGCTGTTGGAGGCGGAAGAGGCTTCCATCAAAACAATCTGCGCATTGGGCGCCATGGCATGGGCCCATTCGATGTCCAGGGATTCCTCACCTTGCCAGCCGGAACTGCAGCCGTTGGACGGCTTCCTGCCACTGGCATATTGCACGGAGAAGTTCGCCTGCGGCAGACCAAAGGTAGTGGAGAAAGTCGCCAGGTCGGCGGCAGCCGAGGGATAGTCGTAGGCGTCGACGATTACAATTACGCCGCTACCGCCGGTGGGGACCTGCGTCGTGCCGTTAATAGGGCAGCCCGACACAAGATTGGAAACCAGATCATAGACGCATCCTAGTGAAGCTGGTGTTTCTCCCGCCGGTTGGGCTGCCGGGATGATGGAGCCCGTGGGTGCGTAAATGATGTAGTTGGTGTGCATGCGCACGCCGACGTCCGCGGGTTGCTCGATGCTCGACGCAGGGTAAATACCGTTACCGACGCGGACCTGTCCGCTGAGCAGGGTGGCGCATGCGAACAACATTGTCACGGCAGCGATCAGCCGAAACGTCGTGTGCGATTGGGGCAGAACAGATTCGATCCTCATTGTTGGTCGTTCCTCCTTACCTTAATCTGGTGGTAAATGCGAGTGCAGCTTGCTGAGTTGCCGGGTAGAGCGTTGAAGCGGAGAGAATCTTATAACAGTTTGGCACTCGTAGGCTATAGTTTTTAGCCTAAAAGCATAGTATTAAATAGGCACTAAGGTGCCCAGGCGGGCCCGTACCTTTTCTGGGACCGACAGTCGCTGCCATTACGTTAGCAGCCCGTGGTGTAAGCAGTCGGCTCAACTCCGAGTTTGCATCACTGGCCCTTGCCCTGTATCGACAGCAGTTCGACCTCAAAAATGAGCGTGGCGTTGGGGCCAATGTCGGCGCCCGCGCCGCGCTCGCCATAGGCAAGGTCGGACGGAAGAAAGAGTTGCCACTTCGATCCCACTGGCATCAACTGGAGGGCCTCGGTCCAGCCTTTGATGACTCCACCTACCGGAAATGTCGCCGGTTGGCCGCGCTTGTAGGAGCTGTCAAATTCCTTGCCGTCGATTAGCGTGCCTCGATAGTTACAGACGACAGAGTCACTGGCTGAGGGCTTCGGTCCCGCACCTTGTTTCAGGATCTTGTATTGCAGGCCACTCGGTAGCGTGACGACACCCTCTTTAGTTTTGTTAGCGGCCAGAAACGCTTCGCCTTCCGTCTTGTTCGTCCCTCCTATGTGTTGCGCCTTCTCCGCCTGCTGCTTGCGCAAGTCTTCCTGCAATTGCGTAAGCAGGGCCCGAGCTTCCTCTTCCGTCAGGAGGCTCTTGCTACCAGCCAGCCCGTCCTTTAAGCCCTGCAATAGGATGGTCGGGTCCACATCCACGAACTGCCTGCCCAGGTTCGTCCCGAAATTCATCCCGAGCGCATAGCTAATTTGTCTTTCTGCGTTTTGAGGACCAGAGCGTCTGGGCTTTTTGCCGCAGGTGTTTGCCCAGTCTTCGCCACAGGGGCGTGTTGAGTCGTTGCCGTAGGAGTCTGTTGAGTGTTTGCCGGCGGTGTTTGCTGCCCCCGTGCATTCGCAAGCAGCATCATCGCGACCGCCGCCATAGTGGTCACCGTGGTCAATAATTTCTTCATGAACGTATTGTCACATTGGCCCGGCGTCTCCGCAAACCCGTGGATAATGCGCGGGGGAGCTTCAACCGTGCGGCAACTCTATGCCGGGGAATTAGCGCGGTTCCACGACAGATGTATCCGGTTTGTACGGGTTGTGCGGCGCTTCCCCTGGATTATTCATGAATGTAAGGTGTCATCCTGAGCGGAGTCGAAGGACCCCTAGTCCGCATTATTCGTGAAG
>PLQW01000188.1 GCA_003160215.1 Acidobacteriaceae bacterium | reverse complement strand
TGGCCTACTTTTACTCCGCCCCAGTGGTCTGGTTTTACTCCGCCCTTGACAGTTGAACCTCTGTTAACTCGTGGACGGCATTCTGAGCTTTGCGTTCCGTCTGCTCCGGATCGGCGATGGTGCGGAGTTCGCGAAGAAGCTTCTCTAGTTCAACTCTGAAATTCTGGAATGCTTCACCTTCAGACTGCCTGACTCTCATCAGGGTTTCTATATCGACATCACACAAAAAAGGCAGTTCGAGGCTCATCAGTGCATCGGTGGTATCAGTGGGGATAGTCTGGCGCGGAGCAATGGCGAGTTGCAGCAAATCTGCGACAAGTTGCGACCGCGTACTATAAATCACCTCTAAACCCGCAGTCATCATCGCCTCAACAAACACATGCTTGTAGACCTTCGCCGACGATTGATTGACGGACCGTCGCACCCAAGCATCGAAGGTCACGGGATCAGGTGGCGATTCGGTCAGTGAGACTTCCAAATAACAGTTCGCTTTTCTTCGTCAATCTCAGCAACCTCGGCAGCGAGGTACCAATAGGGGTGGCCCTTTTCTTCTGGATATCCCTCGAAGCCGACATGGATCATGCTGCAACGACGTAGTTCATCGGAGATGCACCACCCATCTCCCATCCTTTGTAGCGTCTTGACGGCAGCGCGTTCCCTGAAGAATTTCATGAGTGGTGCGGACAGCACGTCATCAAAATAGTTATCCGAGTAAAAGAGCGGGATCTCCTTCGGAGGCTCGAATGCAAAGGTTCATCACCTTGTTCCGCGCGGCCACGAATTCCTTTACAAACGCCTCCTTCGAGTCGTCACATGCATAGATTTCTTTGCCGCTTAGCCTCTGATAAGTGCCGCTTTATGCCGCTTTAACGGCATGGGGAAGCAGCTACTAAACTCGACCGGCAAGTCGCAAGAGCGACACCTGTTGCCTCCGCCGGAACTGCAGCTCTCCACTTCCCGAACCGCTGCTTTCTGTTGACACTACTTTACCTGCGGTATATACTGCAAGTACGCCACAGAAGAAAATGAACGTTACGGTTTGGGTGTGTTCCCGCTGCGGGCATGAATGGCAGTCCAGGGACGACACCAAGCCGATCTGTTGCGCAAGATGCAAGAGTCCCTTTTGGGACCGACCAAGGAGACAGGCAGTTAAACAGTAACGCGCCGTGCCTGTGCTTCTAACACCGACACGACGCCGCTTGACCAATGCTTTCAGCAAAAAGCTTGAAAATCTCAAGGCGGCTGTTTCGCTATATGTCGCCTTTTACAACTTCTGTCGGGTTCACCAAACGCTGCGCGTCACTCCTGCGATGGAAGCGGGGCTGACCGATCACGTTGGGTCAATTGAGGAACTGTTACTGTAAGGCGCGGGGAGTTGGTGATACATTTTGGTCCAAACAACTGAAACCACACATTTCCGTCATGGCTGACATCAATGTCGGCACGGCTGATGTCGTCAACAATTTGACCACCGTCGGCACGGATGTAACTCCTAACGCCCATATCGTTCCAGCGAAGATATTGTGGCTGTTGTTGATTTTCATAACTCCGAATGTTTGCCGCGCCACTATCCTCGTTACGAACTGTTCGGCCGACCGCGTCGTTGTCGGCGCTGATGGATTGAGCCTTCATCCCGAAGACACCCAACATCCAACCTTTAAAAGCTGTAAAATTGTGCAAAGCGGTAACGACTGCTTTTTTGCAATTTCTGGATTGCAAAACTACAAAGCCATTAATTATGATTTGGTTCCGCTCGCACGCCGTGCTTGCCGAGGCCCAGGATCGGTAATCGAGCGAGCTAACACCTTCAAGAAAGTTGCCCTCCCAGAGATTCAACGAGCTTGGATTAACACCAGAAAAAACAATCCGCGCACCTACGCCCTGCTGAAGCGATACGGTCCTGCGCGACTGTCTGTAGTATTTGCTGAAGGCCCACCGTTTACCGTCATAATCGTGCAGTTTGTCGAGGACTCTAACGGCAAGATGATGCCCGAAAATTCGATTGTGGATGCCTGTAATTTCGCAAGCCATTCCGTGTTCCGCGCTCTCGGGGAGCGTCAAAACGTAGAAGCCTATCAACGACAGCACTCCGAAATCGAAAACTTGGACGACGTGGCCTTCGTTCGCAGTCTCGTTCTCGGAGCAATTGAACTTGAGGGTTTCCCAAAGGTGATTGGACCACCGGTAGCTATTCTGGAAATCACCAGCTCTGGCGCTAGGTGGATAGAGCAAGGGGCCTGCGCAGAGATAAAACATCGCAGTCAGGCCAATTCCCACAAGCAGCCTTAGGTACTCGTTTTACTCATGAGGCACCCCACTTTCGGGGCGCAACAGGGAATTGTCCCAGTACCGCGCTTGAAGAGAATGCAAGCGCGCGTCAAAATGGATTCCAATGTTAGGAGACTCACCCTTTTCGATCTATTGCGATGCGTTAGGGCTCGCTTATCACGAGGCCCGCAACGTGCGCCACCTACTCCGTAGGGGATTGATTGAACCGGCCCAGCCCTGGCGCCATCTGCTTCAGTTGCCCACGAACCGGTACAAAGCATGGAGTCAGATCTTGCCGTTGGTTGAAAGGGCAAAGTCTGCAGGTACCCCGGTGGCTGCGGCGGATGTTTTTGTTACTCGGTTCGGATTGACCCTTGAAGATCTAATACTACATCCGCGTTTTCCAATAGACGCGCCCGGCGACCGACAAGTACAAGCCCTTCGCTACCGGGTCGAATATCGATCAGTCCTAATCCGCCGTTACGCCGCGACTTCCGCGCCAGATCCAAATTATTTTGGCCGAGTTTACTGATTCTCTCAAGGTCGATGTCGAATCGAGTGAAGCTGTCCTATCGCGGCGAGAATGCCAGTGCGGAACGGGTCACCTGATGGGCGGCACTCGCCCGAAAAAATGCCGTTGCCTTCGTGAATCTCGCTCACCGAAATCACATAAAGCTGCTTTAGCGGCATGGGTGAGACCCCCTGTCTAAGTGACGCGCTGATCCGCGCGGAAATCAGTGGAAATCTCGTACTTTGGACCAGAAAAATACCGGGCAGCGAATGTGCCCGGCATGTACAGCCCTCAAATTTCAGATGTGCTAGTGGCACTGACCAGTTGAGCTGCCGTCGTCTGCGTAGAAGCCTCCCGGCCCCTCACCGTAGACGAAAGTCTGCGTGTTACAAGGATGTCCGTTGTTGAGCGTGTTGGTGTCGGGCCAGCTGTAAACTCCGGGCCCAGGCCCAACCGGTGGCCCTTCTGGGTTACGGGTAAACCATGGTAGCAGCGCTTCGTTCTGAGTATAGTAGGTATACGGGTCGCCGGTGGTCGTCAATTGGACATGGTAATCGGAATCCGCGTCATGCATAGCCTTCCTACGGGCCGCGTCAGCAACTCCGCGATATCGCGCTCCAGGCTCTCGTTCGCGGATACCGCGACATTTGGGAGAACCATGTAGCCGCCCGTTGTGCTGACGGCTGGCTAAAAGATGTTCGCACGTTCCACGTTCAGGGCTGGATGGACTCCATGACCAAGCCCGGCAACTTGGGCCGCAATTCGCTGAGGCACATCAAGACGTTCATCAGCGCCGTTTTTAAGCTGGCAAAGCAGCAGGGCTATTACATGGGCGGAGAACCCTGTCCGAGACACGGCGATTAGCCCGAGGGCAGCAGAACCGAAAAAAACGTATGCCTACGACTTGGCGGAGATTCAATCGGTGCTTTCGTGCCTCCCTGAGACAGCCGCGACAGTGTTTGCGGTTGCCGCCTACGCGGGGTTACGCCGAAGCGAGCTGCAAGGGCTACTTTGGGAGAACTACCAAGATGGCTACCTTCGCGTTACGCGGGCGATATGGGAAGGACAGGCAACGAACCCAAGACGAGGCGCAGCAGAGGCGCCGTACCAGTAATCAGGCAACTCGCTGACCGCTTGGACCTGTACCGCTTGCGCTGTGGCAATCCGCAGAGTGGGCCGATGTTCGCCAACCAGAGCGGCAAGCCGATGAACCTCAACAATCTGCTACACAGGGAGATTCTGCCCGCGTTAGACCGCTGTGCGCAGTGCTGGAAGGACCGGACGCATCATGCGGGCGCAGATCACGTATTCACTCGGGACGCATCCCGGCCTGAGTGGCACGGTTGGCACGCAGCACGGCGCGGGCTGGGCAGCAACCTCTATGCTCTCGGCGTACCTGAGAAGGCGATACAAAACATCTTGAGGCACGCGAATGTGAGCACAACGAACACCTACTACATCAAGACCGCCCCGCAGCAGGTCACTGACGCGATGGCGAAGTTGGAGCAGGCACTTCCCGATTCCTTATCTGTCAACGAAGTGTCAACAAACCACTGGCAAGCCCCGGCATCCCCTGCCCGTCAATTAGCGTGCTTTCAGTGGGTTAGGATGGTAGCCCTGGGCAGAGTCGAACTGCCGACCTTCGGTTTAGGAAACCGCTGCTCTATCCATCTGAGCTACAGGGCCGATGGCTGTAACAGGTTGTTTCTGCTTTAGTTTACGACATCCGCTGCGAGTCCTGCGAACGCCGCCATTGCACGGTCATTGCACTCTGTTTCCAGTTTCGCCATTGCTTCGACCGCATCGGCGTCCACGGTCTTCACGTACAGATTCGCGGTAGTGCCGAACTCAGCGTGGCGCAGGATGGCTTGTGCAACTTTTATCGGAACACCGAGACGCTGAAGGTTGGTTGCCAGCCCTCGTCTGAAAGCGTGCCATCCGTGCCATTCGATACCGGCTCCCTTAAGCGCGGGCTGAATCGTCCGTCGCGTCAGGTTGTCGATGTGGAGTGGTCTTCCCTTCGGCGTTGCAAATATCCATCCGGTCTGAGGATTCCCAAGAGCGCTGCGATAGCGTTCCAGGAAGACCGCGACCGGACGAATGACTGGCACCGGAGCTTTGGATGTGCGTGTCTTCGGCTCCCCGACGTGCCGGTTCCACACGGAGTGCATCACGCTAAGTGATGTACCGGTGTAATGATCCCAGCGAATACCGCGGAGTTCGCCTTTGCGCAGACCCGTGAAGGCAGCCGTGGCAATCACGGTTGCCGCCGGGTCCGGCAAAATCGTCAACATGCGGTAGATCTCGTCGAGCGAATAGGCATAGGTGTCTTCCGGCTCGCGAGCCTTCGGTATCGAGACGCCCTGCATGGGATTCACACCATCGAGAGCGCCGGTGCGCCTCGCGTGTGTGAAGATCCCACTCAGAACGGCCTTGATGTGCCTGAGCGACGTTCCGGTCAGATCGGTCGTGGAAGCGATGGATTGCATCAGCCGCTCTCCATCCCATGTCCGAAATTCCCGAATCCGTACGTCCTTAAGGCGCGATTTCAAGTGTCGTTCCCAGATATCCCGATACCCCTTGAAAGTGCTGGGGCGTTTTTGTGTTTGTACATACGGCAGGTAGACGGTCTTGAGAAAAACCCCCAACGGCATCGTGCCGCTTCCGGCCGTCAGGTCGCTGTTTACCTGAGCGAGCATCTGCTGCGCCAAAACCCATACATCGCCCTTTCGGGGGCACTCTGCAAGGGTCGCGACACGCTTTGACAACTGCATACGCTTGGTGGTTCCGTCTTCCTGCCAGACATTCTCGCGGTAGCGCACATGCCATGCGCCATACGCTTTATACAAATATCCCTTTTGTGGACGGGTCATCTTCCTCCTCTGCTACCCGTCCCCACACCTGCTTTGCTGGGAGTGCGGTGGCGAGACCACCATTCCTGCAAGGAATCTCCACCCCACTCAAACCTAATATACTTGCCCAGCCTTACGTGAGGAATGGGATATTTGGATCGGGTGCGGCATTGGTCACGTACCCACGTTTCAGGGACGCGCCAGCGTTTTGCGAGTTCCGAGGAGTCGATAATTTCGGAGTCTGAGGGCATAAACACCTGGATGTTCGCGCCTGGCGTAAACTCTCGTCGTCAGCGGATGCACTGTCCCTTGCATTCGCAGTGGTGAATGGCCGCTCTTTGCTGCGGTCGGTTGTTCTGCGCCAGGATGTCGCGGCGGATGACCAGCGTGCAAATGACACAGGTGACAGCGACGGCGGCAATAAACGAATACATGATTCGTCTCAATGCCTTGACGTTAGGCTGCGCGTTCTTCGGCGCGTGCGTCATGTAATCGTGCATCTGGATGACTTTCATGGCCTCACCAGGTACTGTTCAGGACCCATACGGATGATCCCCATGGCCACAGGCGCTCATTAACCTGTGGCCTTGAAAAAAAAGGTGGTCTCTCATTGGAGATCATCCCGCTCGGTGATTTGCGGTGCAAAGACGTGTTTGGGCAGGTCTGCTACTTCCTCTACGCAAAGAAACTCAGGTAATTCAGATTCGGCCTGCATACATCTGTTCCTCGAATTCGCCATCGCTTTTCACTTTTCTTTAAGGAGCCTTTGCAGATCCCTTTGGCTCCGTGGAGAGCTGTGTGTGTCTGGAATAACTCAGAAAAGGGCGCAAGGCGATTGTGGCGCAGTGAGGTGGCGTGAGTGGGAAGGAGCTCGCCGACCTTCTCTACCAACAGCAGCGCGCGGATGCGGAACAGGCATTCCGGCAGCTGGTGGGGGATTTGCAAAGAAACTCTTTCTTTACTCAGCAACGGAGGGTCAGAAGCAGAAATGGTGCTGCCTGCTGCCCGACGGAGTATCCGGGCTGGGATATAAGCTCGGTTTCATCAATCAGTGGCGACTGCCCGATCCAACCGTCCACTTCTCGCAGGCGCTCCGCGAAGGGGGAGTGCGGCCCATCGTCGTATTCACCGCGATCATCTTCTGAGCGCAGCGCCCCGATAGCACATCAACTGCAATTAGAGCGATTTGAAGACCGCATATTCCGTTTTGGCTTGCTTATAGATGGGAATGTCAGGATCGGCATCCTTCCAGAGAGACAGGAACTCCTGATATTCGGCTTTGGCCTTAGCCGTGTCGCCCGAGAGAGCATACGCGCGACCCAGACCCAAATACGCCAATGCGCCGATCGGCTCATTCACCACCACGCCGGGATGGTCAAGAATCTTCCGGAACTCGGCCGCTGCCAAAGTTCCTTGATGGTTCGCAAGAAATGCCTCCCCGCGGAAGTAAACCGGATAACCATTGAAGTCCGCACCGTTGCCTATGAAGCCCAGCTCATACTGTTCAGCCGGGGAGATCACCTGCAATGCCTTAGCAGGATTGCCGTGCAGAGCGGCGGCAGTTTCGATGACCGGAAGATAATTGAACTGAACGATCGTGTTCTGCGGAAAACGCTTGTTCAGATCTGCGCTCAGTCGTTCGGTCTCGGCGGAATTCCCGGCAAGCGCGAAAGCAATGGCGGCCATGGCTTCAACCTCGCTGCCATTCGACCGCGCAACTGCCGCCTCGGCCTCTTGTTTCGCCGGACCGAAAATACCCACGAGAGCGTCGCGCAGAGCGGATTCGGCGATATAGCTGGCGGCAACCTCTTTTTCTTCGGCGTGCTGAGCGGAATCGGCGGCCCTTTCGGAAAGCTCANNTTTTACCAGGTGCCCCTCATAGGCGGCTCCGTCCGATTCGAAGTTCAATACCTGGTCTTCGTATCCCGGCTTTCCCATCAAGCTTGATTTCTCCCGATCCATTCCCGCCGCATCGTGCCGCAGAAAAGCGGCCACATAAAGAATGACATGGTTCGCCACGGGATCAATATGTTGAGCCTGAGCTTCTCGAATTGAGGCCTCCGCTTCGCTCGGGCGATTTAGAAACAGGTATGTGTTGGCGATGTTCACATATCCCAAGGCGGTTCCTGGCTCAAGCTGCGCTGACTTCGTAAACTCAGCGACGGCCTCGTCGTAATCACCCATGGCAAGAGAGATATAGCCCAGCTGGTTCGAAGGAGTGCTGTCGCGCGGGTAAAGTTCTGCCCACAACGCATACTCTTTCTGGGCCGCCGCAAGGTTTCCTGACACGTTGCCGACATAGAAGGATTCAAT
>PLQW01000253.1 GCA_003160215.1 Acidobacteriaceae bacterium | reverse complement strand
CACGCCTCTTGCCGGCTTTTTTCTGATCGAGAGCAACGTATTCCTAAAGCATAGTTTTACAAGTTTGTCAAGATGTCCAGCACTTTTTGGCAGAATTCTAACAAACTTTTTAGTCGGTAGCGCTTTGGTGGTAGTTTTTCGCCCTAGCCCAAAAGAAGGGCTAAGATTGGGCGCCGAGCGGTCTCCCGCCCTAGCCAAAAGAAGGCTAGAACTGGGCACCCCAGATTTAGGATTTCGTGAGTATCTACTACGCTTGGCCGGGGAACCCGGCATGACTGCAGTCCGGTATTGGGGCGGCCGGTTGGACCCGACCGCCCCGCTGGCAGAGGTTATTGGTTGGAGATAGTCGCAGTGGTGCCGTCGATTTTCTTGATGTGGATCGTGAATGGTTCGTTGTAGGACTTGGCCCGGTCCTGCAGGACGCTGAGCCCAAGCTGCTCGCCCAGCACCACCGCCTGAATGCTTGAACTGCGGAAATGGATGCTGGCGCCGACCAGGCCGTGACCAAACGTGATGTTGCTCGCCAGCTTGGACAGTTCTCCGTTGATGGTCAGTTGGTCTCGGTCCGCGCCCGTGTAGGGGACGAGCGAGCGGCCATCCGCGCTTGGCACAACCACGTCCGATCCGGCGGCTTGGAGCAGCGGCCTGATCTTCTGGCTTCCGTCAAAGAAGAACTTTATCGCAGTGATGCACGCGCCACCGACCGTTCCATGGCCCGCCGGATAGCACGGGTGCCCCGGCGAGGCTTCCGGAAATGCCTGTGGTAGCAAGTACGTGCCGTACTTTGAGTAGACGATGGGAAGGGCCGCTGAGTTCAGGACGTCGTGGTTCAGCGCCCCTGCCGCCTGAGGAAATGGATGAGTGTGGGTGAGGTTCGCCTGCACCAGGGCCCCATATTCCTCCGGCCGCATCCGCAGGTTTACGATCCACTTGTGGAACCAGGAGGCTTTGAGCGCCCGCGTGGCCATTTCAGGGATCGTCCCCGCAGCGTCTGGCCCTCCAAGGGTGCCGAAGCCGTGTTCCGTCCGCGAGCCGTTATAGGGGTTACCCGGGTTCAGCGGTGTGCCAATCCCCGCGAGCACGAGGAAGGCGACAAAGTATGCCTGATGGAGCTCGTCCACATGGGTATACGCGGCGAGGTCTCGACCCATTCGGATGAACCGGTACTTTGGGTCAAAGTGCAGTACGCCAGTCGGCGGGAAGCCGTTCTGGACGTTCTGGAACTCGCTGACCGAGGTCAGGTAGTCGGACCCGCCTTCGCTAATGGAAAGGAACCTTTGCAACTGCTGGGTGAGGGGCTGCGGACCGAAAAACGTCGGCTGGAGCAGGAGCTGCGAGATATACGGCCCCTGAAGGTTACCGTCGCCCGGATAGAACTGCCCGCGGAACAGATTCTGCGGTGTAACCGGGTACGGGAGCTCGTTATTGTCATGGCTGCGAACGAATGACAGCCGGTTCATGTCGGCCGCCGCCTGGGCCGCCAGCGAACTCGTCGGGTAGTCGGTGAAGTTCACGTCGCGCAGTAGAGCACCCCAGTAGTGCTCGACCTGCTCGGCTGCGGTCTGCGCGCTGGCAACGCTCGGCGCGGGTGGGATGAAGTTGGTGGCATGGGAGTCGCGTCCTTCCAGGTCGAAGGCCAATGCACCCTGCGGGCCGTTCAAGGACGCGGTGAAATTTGTACCGCCAGGATTGCCGACGAGGATGTTCTCGAAGTCCGAGAACTGGCCGGTCTTGAGGGCATGTACCAGGCTAAGCCAGGAGGCAGAATTGGGTATGCCGAGGGCGTCGTGCTTCAGGGTTTTGCTCCAGTTGCCGCTGAAGTCGGTGAATCGCTCCTGATCGCCATTGTCTGGCAGTTCGCCAACGTCGATCTTCTCGGCATCGGCCGTGCTATCGCGGTACTCCCAAGCTTCGTGCGTGCGACCCGAAGAACCGTAGGGTACGACCGAAGCTTCGGCCTGCCCGTGCTTTCCCTCGAACAGAGGTTCTAGTGGAATGCCGGCTGTCAGAGCTGCGGCGGCGGCGGCGCCGCCCATTGTGCCCATGAACTTCCGCCGGTTGGGCAATGATACCGGGTGGGGCTCCCGCTCCATTGTAGAGGGTAGAATCTCCAAAATTACCGGAGGGTCTTCCATGGCCGGTCTCCTTCTCACCCCACCTTTTCGCTGTTCCCGACCCCACCACTGACCCACGGTTCGTGTTTCGGGCGCAGTTTACTTCCAAAACCGGAAATTGTCAAAATGGTGTACTCGTCTTGTCATACCAAATTAGAAGTGTCCCGGTTAACCAGCATGAGGGACACCTAGCGGTGACTCGGGCTATCGGGAATTGATCCGGCGCGCGGAGCGGGACTGGAGGGTCGGTGATTCCACGGGCTGAAGGCTGACACTTGATGGCTGACAGCTGAAGCTAGATGCCGAGCTTCTTCACTTCTTCGTTGTAGTACTTGCGGTAGAGGATGTCCCATTCCTGGGAGCCTTCGAGGATGGTGCGGCGCTGGCTTTCGATCTTCTGCCGGGCGGCAGCGTCGATCTTGGCTTCCTTGGCCATCAGCAGTTCCAGAACGCGGCGAGCTTCCAGGCGGATGCTATTGCGGTCCTCCACGAAGTCGACGTTGTCCATCTCGGCGAGGGTGTCGGCCACGGCGTGCGCCAGCTTATTGATCTTTTCGCGGCTGAGCCTCATAGCACCGCCTTGTACTTCCGTACCAGCTCATTCTTGATTCTCTTGAACATTTCCTGGTAATTGGCGCCACTGCGGTTCATTTCGTCGGCATAGGTCTCGAGGATGATGCGGACTTCGTCGTTGATGCGGTCTTCCAGCGTGAGTTCCTCGAGCAGCGCGGCGTTGACGCGGGCAGTCACCTGCGGCTTCTCGGAGGTTTCGATGAACTCGCCCTCGATGAGCTTGTTGGTGACTTCGCGGGCGAGGTAGCCCACATATTCTTTGGAGAAGAGCATGATTGTTGGAATCAGGTAGCGAAACAGCTTAGTTTAACACAGGAATTCAGGCGTGCTGGATGGCGCAAGGTACTGCCGTAATAATCGAAAAGCAGATCCCTCGCCGGCTTAAAAGCCGGCGAGGGATGACAAAAGGTAAAGGGCTTTGCGACGGCGTGGCTAAAGCCACGCCCCTTCAAAAAATAACGAGCTGGGACGCGGGCCCTTCGGCTGCGCTCAGGGCAGGTTCCAAAGGTCTGCACTACCCGAACGTCGTCCGGTCTCCGAACATCGTTTTCTCCCGCAAATGATATCGCGCCGTGTCAGCGGGCCCGCATCGGAGTATGATGTTTTTCGCCGCCGCCGATTTCTTGGGCCGCCGCCCGCGAGAGACTTTTATGGCAGACGACTTGTCCAGCCTCAAAGACGACATGAACGCTTTCATCCTGGGGCACGGGCTGAGCCGCTTCCAGGGATACGTCACGGAAGACGTACACAGCGTCATGTGGGACCCGCGAGACAATCCCGAAAGCTGGAAGGATTTTGTCGAGCTGGCGAAAAAAGCGGGTTCCGAGTTCCTCTCCATGGATGAGGAAGCGCTTCAGCGCGACGAACTCGATTACCTCATCCAGCGCCTGCAGTACACCCAGTATCCCAGCGATGAAGACCTGGAGGAAGCGCGCTGGTTGCGCAAATACGTAGGCAAGACCGGCTTCATCCAGCTCGGCTGGCCGCACCAGGGCATCATGTTTCTGTACGAAGTTTCCACCGAGTGGTACGAGCGTTATCAGCATCTGCTGGATTTGGTGGAAGATTTCGGCAGCATGGCGATCGACGAGACCGACTCGGACGACGAACGCTGACGTGCGCTGGGCCCTCCGCAATGCCGAATCGCAAGACGTGCAGCGGCTCGCGCTGGAGACTGGGCTGCCCGTCTCCACTGCCCGGCTGCTGGCGGTGCGAGGCATTCAGACGGCCGAGCAGGCGCACAAATTCCTGACACCCTCCCTGCAAGACTTACACTCGCCCGCTTTGATGACCGGTCTCCGCGTTGCCGTCGAGCGATTGCGCGCAGCGATCGAGCGCGGCGAAACCGTCCTGATCTACGGCGACTACGACGTGGACGGCACCACCGCAATCGTGATTCTCAAAACCGCCATCGAACTCTGCGGGGGGCGAGCGGAGTACCACGTGCCGCATCGCATCCGCGAAGGTTACGGGATGCGCGATGAAGTCATCGAGCAGGCGGCGGATCGCGGCATTCGCGTCATCATCAGCGTGGACACCGGTATCCGGGCGTTCGCTGCCGGCGAAACCGCGCAGCGCCGAGGCATCGATCTCATCGTCACCGACCACCACCTGCCGCAAGCCAACGGGGTGCCGAAAGCGCTGGCGGTTGTGAACCCGAATCAGCAGGGTTGTAATTACCCCTGTAAGTCGCTGTGCGGCGCCGGAGTGGCCTTCAAGATTGCGCAGGCCCTGTTGGAGGAGACCGGACGCGAACGACTGCTGCCGTCATTTCTGAAGATGGTCGCCATCGCGACCATCGCCGACGCGGTGCCGCTGATTGGCGAGAACCGCGTCTTCGCCAAGCTAGGTTTGGAGGGACTGCGAAAACCAGTCAATGCAGGCCTGCGCGCTTTGTTGGCGAACTGCCAACTGGACGGCTCGCGTCCTCTGAGCGCCAGCGACATCGCTTTCCGCGTAGCGCCGCGCTTGAACGCCGCCGGCCGCATGGACGTGGCCGAGCACGTCATCCAGTTGTTCACCGAGAAGGACGCGACCAAGGCGGCGGACATAGCCATTCGGCTTAACCAACTTAACGGCGACCGGCAACTGGAAGAGCAGCGCATCCTGGACGAGATCCAAGGCAAGATCGAAGCGTCTCCCGAAATGAGCGAGGCTTACTGCTTGGTCTTGGAAGGCGAAGGCTGGCATCGCGGTGTGATTGGTATTTGCGCTACTCGCGTCGTGGAGCGCTATCGGCGTCCGACGCTCATCTTCTCCTGCGAGGATGGCGAAGCGCATGGCTCGGGCCGCTCCATCGAAGCGTTCCACTTGCTGCAAGCGCTGGAATCGTGTCCTGAGCTGTTCACCCGTTTTGGCGGACACGCGCACGCGGTAGGTTGTACGCTTCCAGTGGAGAAGATTCCCGAGTTACGATCGCGGCTCGATGCTTTTGCCCGGGAACGGCTGACGCCGCAGGACTTTATCCCCATCCTCCACTACGACGCTGAGATCTCGCTCGACGATGTCAAGCACGACTTCTGGCTGCTCCTGCAGAAACTGGAGCCATTCGGCTCTGGCAATCCCGTGCCAGTTTTCGTTGCCCGGAATGCGAAGCTGGTCCAGCCAGCTCGGGTGCTGAAGGAGAAACATCTCAAGCTTCGCGTCGTACCTGGTGGAGGAAATTTCAACGGTAGTCAGTGGAAACGTGGGTACGATGCCTTGGGCTGGCGCATGGCCGAGCGCCTCACGCAAGAGTCGCTGCTGTTGGGCAGTACCCTCGACTTGGCCTTCACCGTGGATTACAACGAGCATCCTGAGTTCGGGGGAGTGCAGCTCAACCTGCTGGATTTTGCGCCCGCCGCGGCAGCCGCGAGCGCGGCGCGTGTTTGAAGGCCGGCACTACGCGCACAAGCCGGGTACAAAAAATGAAGCCGGAGTCAGTTGACTCCGGCTTCTCGGTCATCCCCAGACGACAAGGAGGGTCAGAGCAATAGCTTGCGACGAAAAACTCCGGCGAGTGCGACGATTCCAGAGCCAAACAACACAAAGCCGCTGGGCTCAGGAACGGGCGTAACCCAGTCGCCGCTGAAACTGGCGCCGTTAGGATCGCCGCCGGTGAAGAAGATGTTGACGAAGAACGGATCTCCATTGATCAGCAGGTCGCCGCCCGGCAGAGCGGTGAAGGTAATCGAATCCGCAGTCAGAGTTGTAACGTTCCAGGGCTGCGAATAGGGCGAAGCACAGAACGCGGTTCCACCGAAAGGACCGCCGTTGCAGGTCGTCCCGAGATTCAAAGGATCGATGGCAATTCCTGCGGCCAGGTTGAACGTGATCGTGAATTGATCGATGGTCGGCCCACTCCAAACTGCGAGACCGTTGTTCACACCCGGAATTCCCCAGTCCGGTTCGAATACCGCACCATCGAAGTTGTAGCTGAAAGGCTGCCCCGGATTTACCGTTCCGCTGGATCCCGATCCGCTAAACGGAATGTCGCCGGCCAGGGCTGCCATGGAGGCTAGCACAACCAAGCACAGCAACGCAGAAACTTTGCGTATCACGAGCTTTCTCCTCTCAGACTTTGGGAACTTGTGTCCCAGTTACACCATTGCAGGTAGATTACCACTGTTTTGCTGTATAAGTACTTCAAATTTATGTGTGGTAAGGCCTGAGGGTACGGCATGAGTGCAAGACTTTGCACATCATATGCAATAAATTGCCCACAGCCGGGTTTCGCGCAGCACCAATCCCTCCGAAGAACTAGGCCCACTCTTTACAGGGGCAACAAGTCCAGCGTAGTATTCCCATCCGAATGGAGATAGTGCTGGACCAGGTTTGTTCCAACTGCGGCAATGCGCGATTGCCGGATGGACGGTTCTGCCTCTTCTGCGGAGACCTGCTTTCGGAGTCCGGCCCCAAGGGTTTAGTGTCTTCTCAACCTTCCAAGCCGCTAGCATCCCCAGCACCAACCGAACTGGCTCTTCCGGACTACGCCGGATTCTGGCTTCGCGCCTGGGCGGGTGCGATCGACGTAGCCTTGGAGGCCAGTGGAGCGCTACTGCTTACGTTCGCCATCGACCTTGCGCTCCGCCGCTTTGGCCGTCTGCTGGGAATTTCTCCCTTCGTGTCCAAGGTCGCCACGGGGATGGCTTTCATCCTGATCCTGGCCGTCGGTTCGTGGCTATACTGTGCGTTCACCGAAAGTTCATCGTGGCGCGCCACCGTCGGTAAGCGCGTTTTGGGTCTGCAGGTCGTCACCGCTGATGGCGACAAAGTGGGGTTCGGACAAGCGACCGTTCGCCACTTCATGAAATTTCTCTCCCTGTTCTTCTTGACGATCGGGTTCATGATGGCGGGCTGGACCAAGCGCCGCCAGGCGTTGCACGACATGCCTTCCGACTGTCTGGTCATCCGGGTACCGCCCGAAAAGAATTTCTCCCTGCTGCACGGCTAAGGCGGGTTCGAGGCTGCTGAAAAAGTCCTTTCGAGGTACCTCTGGGCTGAAGCCCCTGATTATTTGTGAACAGGTTGAACGCGGACCTGAAGGTCCGCGCTACCCGAATGTCGCTTGCTTCAGCAGCCTCTTTCGCCCTCCGGTTCCGCGTTTTCGTCGACCGTGCCCGCTAGCGTAATATCGATCATAGATGTTCCAATCCATAGCTCAGGTACGCAAGTGGCTGGTCGTGAGTGTGGTGGTGCTGGTGGCGGCGGTCGCCGTGTCGTACTGGATCGCCCGCTCCCGCGTCGGTCCCACTTTGCACAATGTGCCTGCGCAATTGGGCATCGATATTCAGCAGACCAGCGATGGGTTCTCGCTGTCCAAGTCGGAAGGGGGCCGCACTCTCTATACCATTCGAGCGTCGAAGGCGGTGCAGTTCAAGGCTGGCGGCCACGCCGATCTGCGGAATGTTCATATTGTCGTGTACGGGCGCGAGCACGACCGTTATGACCAGATTTATGGCAACCAGTTCACTTACGATCCGCAGACGGGCGATATCAACGCCGTCGGTGAGGTGCATATCGATCTCCAGGGAAACGTCGAGGGTCCGCAGAAGCCTGACCAGGCCCCGCCCGACGAACTGAAGAATCCGATTCACCTGTTGACCCACTCCCTCACCTTCAACCAAAAGACCGGGGTCGCGCACACCGATGAAGTTGTGTACTTTCGCACGTCCCAAGCCAATGGATCCGCCAAAGGCGCGTACTACGATTCCAAGAGCAACGAACTTTTGTTGAAGTCCGATGTTCACATCGTTACTACCGGCCTGCATCCAGCGATCATCACCGGCACCAGTGGCACGATTCAGAAGACACCCAGGCAGGCCACTCTTGAGAACGCGCGCATCGAACAGCCGGACCGGACACTGACCGCCGACAAAGGCACCATGCTGTTCGAACAGGACAACACGGTGCAGCACGTGCTGGCGGAAGGCAATGTTCACATCCAGAGCCGCGGGCCATCCATCGTCGACATTACGGGCCCTCGCGGGGATGTAAACATGGGACCGAACAATTCTGTCGCGCAGACTATCCTCTCGGGCGGCGCTAAATTCGAGTCGCACGGCGCGAGCGTTGCGCACGGTTCGGCGGACAGGTTTGTTCTTGATTTCGACGATCAGAACCAGCCGTTGCGGCTTCACATGGTGAAGGACGCGCGCATGATGCAGGACCCCAAGCCGGGTAAGTCCGGTAGCAGCGGGCAGCCCGGTGGCCAGCCCATGGAAATTGCTGCCGACCAGCTCGATTTCCTCCTGGAGAATGGAAACCAGCTCAAGACTGGCGACACCGTCGGCAAAGCCACCATCACCATCTTCCCCGCGCCGCCGGGCTCCAGAAAGCAGAAAGCCGCGAGCCAGGGCGATAAGGAAACGGGAGGGAACTCCACCACCGTCGCCACCGCCGGCAAGTTCCACGCTACGTTCGATAGCAACAATCGCATGCAGACGCTGCACGGTGCACCGGACTCGCGGATCGTCTCCACCTCGCCGGGAGAGCCGGACAAGGTCAGCGTGGCGCGCAATCTGGATGTCGCCTTCGCCCCCGATGGCGGCGTGCAGAAGCTGGTGCAGACGGGAGACTTCCAGTATCGCGAAGCTTCCGCCAAGCCTGACACGGGCGGGCGTGAGGCTTTCGCCGATGTCGCGACCTATACCCCGAGCGATGCCATGCTGCTGCTGACTGGTTCGCCGCGCGTAATCGACGGTGGGGTGACCACCACGGCAGTGACGGTGCGCATCAATCGCCAGACCGGTGACGGCTTTGCCGATGACAACGTGAAGACGACCTACAGCGACCTCAAGCCCCAACCCGATGGAGCGTTACTAGCCAGCTCAGATCCGGTCCACGTGACCGCTCAGCACATGACGGCGCATAAGCAGCCGGGCGTAGCGCACTACACCGGCAACGTGCGGCTGTGGCAGACGGCCAACGTAGTGCGCGCGCCCAAGATCGACTTTGACGATCAGAAGCGCAGCCTCGTGGCTGAGTCCGATGCATCGCAGAAAGTTTTGAGTTTATTCATGCAGCGGGGGCAGGACGGAAAGCTTACGCCGGTCGATGTAACCTCCGACAAGCTGACCTACACGGATGAAGAACGTCGAGCTCGTTACACCGGCGACGTCTTCGCCAAAACTGCAACCAATACTATCAATTCGCAGCAGATTGACGTCTATCTGAAGCCGGCAGACCCGGATGCGAAAGGTGCAACCCCAACGCCATCCTCTGCCGTGCAGAAGAAATCGATCATCCCCGGTTCGGATGGGCCGAGCCAGATCGATCACATGGTCGCGGTCGGGAAGGTCGTAGTTACGGGGCCGAACCGGCGTGCCGTGGGAGATCGGCTGGTTTATACCGCCGATGATGGTAAATACTTCTTGACTGGGAAATCTCCTAGCATTTTTGATGCCGAACACGGTACAGTATGGGGCGATTCGTTGACTTTCTACAGTCACGATGATAGGGTGCTGGTGGAGAGTAAACGCTCTTCTCCCACCATTACTCGCGCACGTACCACGAAGTAAATGCAGACGTTATCGGCGGAAGAGATCGGCAAAAGCTACCGCGGCCGAAGGGTCGTCAGTGGGGTCAGCCTCCACGTAAAACAAAGTGAAGTGGTCGGTCTGCTGGGGCCGAATGGCGCCGGCAAGACCACCATCTTCTACATTATCGTGGGGCTCATTCCTTCCGAGACCGGCCAGGTTCTGGTCAATGGGCAGGACATCACCGACACGCCCATGTATCTCCGGGCCCGGAATCATGGGATCAGTTACCTGCCGCAAGAGCCATCCATCTTCCGCAAGTTGACGGTCGAGGACAATATCCTGGCGGTGCTGGAGGCGCAGCCGATTTCATGGCACGAGCGCCGGGAGCGGATGGAGAAGCTGATCGACCAGTTGGGATTGGGTGTCATCCGGAAGAACCGGGGTTACGCGCTGTCGGGTGGCGAACGCCGGCGGGTGGAGATTGCCCGCTGTCTGTGCATTTCACCGGCGTTCATCCTGCTGGATGAACCCTTTTCCGGAATCGATCCCATCGCGGTATTGGACTTGCAAAAAATCATCTTCGATCTGAAGGCGAGTGGGATTGGGGTGCTGGTTACGGACCATAATGTACGTGAGACGCTTTCGGTTACCGATCGCGCCTACATCATCAACGAGGGACGTATCTTCCGGACGGGTACGCCGGAGCAACTCGGAAATGATCCTGAAGTTAAACGAGTTTACTTAGGCGAGAGCTTCTCGTTGGTTTAGAATTTGCACCAGGGGCCACACCCCTTAGGGATCCGTTGCATGGCTTTATTGCAGCCCAAGTTAAACCTCAAAGTTTCCCAGAAGCAGATTCTGACTCCTGGGCTGGTTCAGATGGTCAGCGTCCTGGCGCTCAACAAACTTGAGCTGGCGGACATGATTACTGCTGAACTGACGGAGAATCCCGTACTGGAGGAACTTGACGACTCGGTCCCCTTGCTCGACGAAGTCTCGGCTCGCGAAGAGAAGATGGAGCGCGACAGCTCCATTACCATCCAGGAAGAGCAGCCGGTAACCCCCCAGGAAAAAGATCCCTTCGACGAAATCGATTTCGGTTCGTTCTTCTCGGAATATCTGGATCCTGGTCTGCGTACCTCGATCGAGATGGAAGAGAGCGAGAAGCCCTCATTCGAGAATTTCCTCTCCAAACCCACTACGCTCACGGACCACTTGATGTGGCAGCTTGGATCGCTGCACGTGAACGAAGACGTGTATCGAGCGGCGGAGTTGGTGATTGGGAACCTCAACGAGGAAGGCTATTTGACCGCGACGGACGATGAACTGCTTGGGCTGGCCGATGAGCAACAGACGGCCAGCTTCGACGCGGAGGCGCCGGAATCGTCCGCAACCACCACAGAGGCGCCGGATCAGGTCATAGCAACTGCTCTGCCGGCCGAAAGTGGCTGGGAACCGCAAATTTCTGACTACAACGTGGCCGTAGCCGAGGAAGAGTCCTTGGTGAGCGAGGCCCAGGGTCAAGAGGTCGGGTCCGAGATTCCCCGTCCGACGCTCGTACCCCCGCGCACCATGCCCGCCCGTGTTCCTTTTAGCCGCGATGCCCTGCGCGAGGCCATTGATCAGGTTCGCCAGATGGATCCGATTGGGGTTGGCGCGCGCGATTTGCGGGAATGCCTTCTGGCGCAGTTGCAGGACCTGAAGCGCATTGATCGCAAGAACGGCAACGGCAGTCATGCAGCCGAACTTGAGACGCTTGACGATGCTATCGTGCTGGTGACGGAGCATCTCCACGCCCTGCAGAACAAGCATTACAAGGAAGTGGCCAAGGCCATGGGCCGGCCACTGGAAGCGGTGATGCATGGCATGGACTTCATCCGTACCCTCGATCCGCGTCCCGGACTGCGCTACAACAAGGCCACAACCCGGTTGATCGAGCCTGACGTGGCGTTCGTCAAGCAAGGGGACGAGTATCTCGTCATGATGAACGACGAGGAGATTCCGCAGTTGCGTCTGAACCCGACCTATCGCCGCCTGTTGAGCCGCGATGTGGCGGAGAAGGACGTGCGCAATTACGTCAAAGAGCGCTATAAATCGGCCATCCAGCTCATCAAGAACATCGAACAGCGCAAACAAACCATCTTGCGCGTTTGCTATTCGATTTTGGCGCGCCAGCGCGATTTCCTCGACCGTGGCATTGATTTCCTGAAACCAATGATGATCAAGGAAGTGGCGGAGGAGATCGGGGTCCATCCCTCGACCGTCAGCCGCGCCGTAGCCAACAAGTACGCTCACACCCCGCAAGGAGTTTTCGAACTCCGATACTTCTTCAGCGAGAGCGTCAACGGACCCGAGGGCAGCGGCACCTCGCTGCTTATCCTCAAGCGCCGGGTCAAGAAGCTCATCGAGGAAGAAGATCCCACCAGGCCGTTGACCGACGAGCAGATCACCCGCATCCTCCAGTCGCAGGGCATCCAGGTCACTCGCCGCACGGTCGCGAAGTACAGGGAAGACATGCGCATCCCGAGCACCCACCAGCGCAGAGTAAGGAACTAGCGGCTGTACCCGCGCCTCCTCCGGTCCGACAACGTGCGGATTTTGTCCCGAACGCGTCTAACCTGAAGGGACGCCGTTGTGAGGAAAGGCGCCGCGGCCAAGACAGCAAATTAAATGAGCAGGCTGCGGCGAAGGGAGCTCAATGACAGTAGAATACTTCGGCAAACAGTACGAAATCACTCCCGCCGTTCGTGATGAGGTCGAGTTGGGCCTCACCAAGCTGACCAAAATCCTTGGCGAAAACATCAAAAGCAAAGTCATCCTGTCGGTCGAAAAGCACCGCAACATCGCCGAAATCACGGTGAATCGGCGTCGCGGCCATCTGGTGGGACTCGCCGAGGCCACGGACATGGTTGCTGCCATCAACCAGGCCCTGGAACATATCGAGACACAAGCGCTGCGGCACAACGGCCGCCGCCGCAATACCAGCCGTAAACCTAAGGACAAGAGTTGGACGGCCCCGGTGGCGGCGGAGAGCGAGATGCAAATCGCCGTGGGCGCCAACCCTGCTACCGCGGTCCCGGTGGTCGTGCATAAGTTTCCCTCCATCGCCCGCACCACCGAGGCGCACTTGGTGCACTCCACCGACTCCATCGCGATGCGGCCGATGACGATCGAGGAAGCGGTCAAGGAATGTGAATTCCGCGATCGCGCGGTATTCGTCTTCCGCGATCCGAAAGGACAAGTGAAGGTCTTGCATCGCCGTAAGGACGGCAAGATCGAGTTGATCGAAGTGCCGTAGGAAATCTCATTGCAGATAAAGACATAAGGGCGCCGATTCGGCGCCCTTTTTGTTTGGAGTGCAGGATCAATTAAAGAAGGGGTCCCTCGCACGGTCGAAACGCTCGAATTCACCGCTACTCCTTCCCATCTGAACCACCTTGCGCTATATCCTCCAGCATTGCATCCATCTCTTTCTTGCCGATTTTGAAAAAGGCATAATTGTCATCATTGAGGATGTGCGTCAATATCTCCAGCGGCGTCAGCACTGAACGATATTCGATGTCTAGGGGACGCCCCGTCATCTCGCGCTTGTAATATTCCTTGCAGAGATGCGCAGCTAGATCGGCGCTTTGCAGTGCTCTCACGCGCCGAGATGGGAAATAACCAGCATCGCCAAGGTACTCTCTAATTCCCTTGCCCCGCGATGAGTTTCTCAGTTGAGCTATACGGTCTTTGGCGAGGGAAGCGTACTGGTCCTGCTCGTCAAAAATAAAGTGACAGAGCTGACGACCTTCTGCCGACCGCTTCACTCCCTGCATGACGACAGCATTCAATGCAACGAAATACGCGGTGCTCGGCTTGCCAGTGGTAATAAATCTCCATTTCGCAACATCAAATGTTGCGCCTGTTAGAAATCGGCGCTCTTCGATGTCATACGAAAAGAAATCCGCGAGATTAACGACAGCGGCCAGCATGTAGAGTTTGTGCCTCTGGATAATACGAACAAGGTCGCTGATGAATGAATTGGCATGGTCGAACGTCCAGCCACGATACTTCCCAACTAAACCTCCACTCGCATCTCTCGCCCAAAATTCTTTCGCGTGAAACTCGTCAATGCCGTACTGCTCAAGGGTTCGCGCCCACTCTTCTTCAAACGATATCCACAAGGGGTTACGACCTTGGAATCCGGCGATGCAACAAATAACATCGCTGACCTGTTTTCCAAGTCCGCTCTCATCCATGTAGCACTTCAGCATAGTGAACCGTGTCTCCGGCCCTGCTGGTGGACAAACAATATCGCCCCAGTACCACGACTGGGACTGCGATTCATCATGCTCTTCTTCACTTGATTCGGTAAGTGTATTATTGCCGAAGAACGCCTCTGGGGGCTTGCACAGAGTTTCTCCGCTGCCTATCGGCCAATTACTCCCCTCGCTCCAACTCGTCGAGCATCGCTTCCATCTCCGCCATGGCGTGCTGATTCCGGGTGCGGCGCGCGCATTCGATGCCTTGCTGCAACAGCGACTGCGCTTCGTCTTTGCGCTCCGCGCGAGCGAGGGCCTGCGCTGCCATGAAGTATCCGTTGGTGTAGTCGGGATGGGTAGCGAGCAAGCGTTGGAACTCCGCGAGTGCAGCGTCGGTCTCGCCCGAGCCCGAGTACTCCAGCCCAAGCGCGTAGCGCGCAAAAGCGTCGTCGGGGTTTGCGTCAAGTATCTCTTTCAGCGCCGCCACGCGGGTTTCGTCGGGCATTATGCGATCTCCAGTCTCGAACGCATGTTACTAGAGCAGCCATCAAACGCTCAAACTCGATTACGGACTCCAGTCGACGAGTCGGTGCATTAGTTGGAAGCGGTTCCGCACTGCCAGTACAATAGCGTTTAACCTTCACAGCCCGCCGCGGCGGACGAGGATTTTGTGGCCTGCCCCTTCTTCATGCCAGAACAGCGATTCGATGCAGACTGGCCGTTTCCGCAGCGGCTTCCCTTGGGCGCGGGATGGACGGGAACGTGCACCGCGCCCGGTCACGAGGGCGCGCGTCCCAGCGACGAAGAGCTGAGGTCGGGTTGTAATCTCGGTTACGCGAAGACCTGCAGCCGCCTTCCTGCGGAACGCCATGCCGATGCCGTGCGCTTTGTGCTGGGCGAGGAACGCGACGGCATTCTGCGCGTGCTCTTTGTCTGCGAGCGCGATTACCTGCCCGCGAGTCATGGGGAGCTGCTATATAAGACTGCGAACGCATCGTGGCTCCATTCGCATCCCGACCCGCGCGTGCAGCGGATGGCCGAGTGTTACGTGCAGACGCAGCGTACAAGGCGCGCGAACCTGCTTCCCGCTGACGAGATCGCAACGGCTGCATCGGCAGCGGCGCAGCAAAGCGCGGCGACAGCGAAGTAGACCAATATTCCACAAGGAAACGCTATGGAACCGAACGAAGGAAATCTGCGACCGAGACCGGTGAGCGACTCGAAATCGGAAATGATTGAGCTCGTGTTGCCCAATGATACCAACCCGCTGGGCGCGCTCTTGGGCGGTCGTTTAATGCACTGGATCGATCTTGCCGGTGCCCTGGCGGCGCATCGCCACTCGCATTCTTACGCCGTGACCGCCTCGATGGACCACATCGACTTCCTCGTTCCGGTGCACGTTGGCGACATGGTGATCTTGCAGTCGGCGGTCAATCGCGCCTTCAATACTTCGATGGAAGTTGGCGTCCGAGTTCTGGTGGAGAACTACATCTCAGCTTCGCGCCAGAAAGTCGCGACCGCTTATCTGACGTTCGTTGCCGTGGACCGGCACGGCAGAAGGCTGAAGGTACCGCCCGTCATCCCCGAGACCGAGGAGCAGAAGCGGCGCTACGAAGGTGCGCTGCGCCGCCGGGAAGCTTCGAAAGTGGAGCGCGAGCGCCGCAAGGTGGACAGAGGGGACGAGTGACTTGCCAAATGTTCGGTGGGCTGGCCCGGACCTTCCTCTGCCCAGGTTAGCGTCCAAAAGACGGACGCGAACCTCTAGGGCACCTGGCACACAAACTTCCATTGCGAGGAACCTCATGGCTATACCTGCAAATCAGCAGATCTCACCAACAGAAAAGCGGCTCGCTGTGCCGCAACAGAGCTGCGACGTGTTGAACCGCAGGAACCTTGAGTCTTACCGTTCCCTGTATCGGAAGTGGATGGGATGGTACGAGTATACCTCCGAGAATCCAAACACCATTGAGGGGCAAATCATGAATATGATGTTTCATGACTTGACCTACCGCTCCATCACGAGCATCCGCGCGTCGCTGTCGTCTGAGGCACAAATCTCTGCACGATCCTCCACGCTAGCCTACATCACAGACAGCGGATATCTAGCGAATCAGGTGTTGGCTGTTTCGAAACTCGTCGACTCGGGCTCCGATGTGGTTTCGGTTCTCCGGCTGGTGAAGGACATCCAAGGTAACCGCAAATCGATAACGCGAGAAGTCTACGTGGCCGGTTTCGGTGCGCCTTACGATCCAATGACGTGGCGCGAGAAACATGATGAGAACGATCCTATGGTGCAGATTTGGGGACTTCAGGCACCAGGGTTGTCTCGTTGGTTGCAGAGTCATTACGCGCATGAGCGCTTCGACGTTCTCTCCGGAAGCTCAGCCGAGCGGCGGAGCCGAGAGGAAGTGATTCAGCCGGCGATCTTTCAGCGCATAATCGAATGGCTCTCAATACCAGAGATAAAGGAGCTAAAGAGCCTCCGAGACAATTTTCTGGCACATGCCGGAGATGCATTGAAGCAAGGTGACCGGAGAGCCGTCCAGAGCGTGCGATTCAACCAACTGGATAAGGCACAGGAGGCGATCATTCGCGCCGAGCGTGCCATCACGGATTGTTTACTCTCTCTCGGTATCGCTCGGGACGTCGTCGGTTTTCCGCCGCTAGGCATTTTCAGCGGCTTGGATATTCCGTACTCCACAAAGGCAGGACAGGACAAAATGCACGCTCGCTGGGACGAGCTGAAAGCGGAACGCGAAACTTGGAAGGACAACATCCTTCAAGCGCTTGTCAACAATAATCCGAAGATCGGACGCTTACCAAGCGTCTCAACAGAAGCGGAAGAGTTCGGGTGAGCTAAGCAATCACCGAGTTCATAATTCCGTTGCCGGGTGCCCATCCTTTTCGCCCGCTCTTGGCGAAGGGGTAGGAGGAAGTTACCTGCCCTGCTCCACTCGCTTGCCCGTGAAGCGGTAGGTGATGCCGTTCCATTCGTAACCGTAAACCTTGTAATTGGCGTATCCGTTGGAGGCGTCCGGGGCCTGCGGCACGCGCACCTCGATCACGCTTTTCACGACATCGGCACTCGCGTTGCCGAACGGACTATCGCAGAATCCTTGACCATCGGGATCTTGCTCGACTGACCACAACTTCGAAAATGTCGTTTCCGAGTACTGCCGGAAGATGGTGAGAGTCAGGCAGTTCTTTTCTCCCGTGTAGGTGACGAGCAGAACCTGATGGCGGTCAGAGAGACCCTCAACTTCCAGGTTGGCAATACGCGAGTCGTCGTCTTTCTCATTTGCCACCTGCGAGGCCTGGCGCCAGAGTTTATGTATGGTTCGGGGATCGAGCCCGGTGGCTTTCGCCCACTTCGCCTCGTCGGCCTTGCGCACCTGTTTCCAGTCCTGCGCGAGCGATCCTGTTGAAAGCAGAAGCAAGCAAGCAACGATTATCGCAAAACGACCCATAGCTCATCTTCATCATGGCGCAGCCCGGTTGCAAGGGCAAGCTGTTAGTTTAGAGGGATTCCAGAGTGGCTGTGCCGGTGATTTTGAGTTGTCATCACGAACGGCCTTCAGGCCGTAAAGGATCTGCTGTTTCCTCCGAACAATCGTTCCAGCGCTAGCAAAAGCAGATTCCTCGCTTCGCTCGTAATGACAATTTTTATGCGATGAGTTCTCGTTTAGTCGTACCGCTCGAACACGATCTGCTTGCGGTCCCAGCCCAGCTCTTCTTTGAGCAGCTTGCGACTCGCGTCTACCATCTGATGCAGCCCGCAAATATACGCCTGCATGTCTGTGCGGCCGGCGACGATCTCGCGGACGTGGTCCTGCACGTAGCCGCGACAGCCCGTCCAATGCTCGCCGCAGCGGCTGAGCGTCGGCACGTAGTGGAAGTTCGGGTTCTCCCGCTCGATGCGCTCAAACTCGTCGCGGTAGTAGAGGCTGTGCTCGTAGCGCGTGCCGAAGACTAGCCAGTATTCGTGGCCGCGATTGCGTTCCGGCTTCTCGAAGAGCCAATGCACCATGCCACGGATGGGCGCAATGCCGGTTCCGGTGGCGATGAAGATGGCGTCCTTGCGAGGCTCGCGCAAGGTAAAGAGGCCGTGCGGGCCGTGGAACTGGACGGTCGCCCCTTCCGGCAGATCGCAAAGCCAGTTTGAAAGAAAGCCCTCTTCCACGCGGTTGAGGCACAGATCGAAGGTGGCGTTCAAGCGCGGCGGCGAAGCGATGGAGTATGCACGGGTGTGCGTCTTGCCATCGGGCCGGGGCTGCTTGATCGAGACAAACTGCCCGGGAACGAAGTAAAATTCTTCCAATCCTTCAACCGTGAATTCCAGGTGCTTGGTGTGCGGCGACAGCAAAACGGACCGGCTCAAGCGAGCCGTGAACATCTGGCGCTCGACGGTCGTGCGCTCCTGGACTTGGGTTTCCATAAAGGTCTGCTTATGTAGATGCCGTCAGCCGAAAATCGTCGCGGAGGGGCGGGTACTCCGTGAACTAAAGCGGTTATGTTGAGAACTGTGCTGTCCCTAAAGGGACTCGTTGATTCTTCCCGCTTTACCCAGCACTCCGCCTGCGGCTCCGTGCTGGGCTAAACCGAGCCGCGCCTACGGCGCTGGATTTTCGGCTTAGCAAATTCCACTGACAAAAACAAAACTTGGTTCTCATACGCGTTCTAAAGGCCGCTCTCTCATCGCTCGCTGACGCGTCGCTGAATGAAGCGCTGTATTACCAAAAGTTTTCGGTGAGAAATTTTCTTCCGCAGTCTGTTTCGCGAAGAGTCACCACAGGACTTTCACTTCTTCAGTTTCCGATAGCTGTTACGGTGCCGCGGCTCGGTTCGGCGGAAGGCTTCGACCTGCTTGGAGAAATTGGCGTCAAAGGGCGACAACTCAATCCCGGTAGTCGTCTCGGTGAGATTCAATACATCACCCTCGGCCACGCGAAGGGCTTCGATGACTTGCTTGGGCAGCAGGACTCCGTATCCGTTGCCGATTTTGCGTAGTTTAATCTGCATCAGCGAAGCACAGGAAAGAAATCTCGACATGAATATCCCACTCTGTCGCTGGCCGACAAGGGGCGGGTGCCGATGCGAAAGGCGAATAGCGAAAAGCGCCCGCGCTACTCCACCGTCACCGACTTGGCCAGATTACGCGGTTGGTCCACGTCGCAGCCGCGGCGGACGGCAATGTGATACGCCAGCAACTGGCAGGGAACCACCTCCAGAATCGGGGCGAGCAGTTCCGGCGCATCCGGAATGTACAAGACGTGGTCGGCGGCTTCGCGAATGTCCTCGTCTCCCTCGGTGGCGATGGCAATCACGGTGCCGGAACGCGCCTTCACTTCCTTCAGGTTCGACAGCGTCTTCTCGTAGCGCACCACCGAGCCGGGATCGGTCTTGTCGCGAGTAGCGAGAATCACCACGGGAAGATCTTCGTCAATCAACGCATTCGGTCCGTGCTTCATCTCGCCCGCGGGATAGCCCTCGGCGTGAATGTAGGAGATTTCCTTCAACTTCAACGCGCCTTCCAGCGCGATCGGGTAGTGGATGCCGCGTCCCAGAAAGAGGAAGTCGTGCGCGCGATGATACTGCTTCGCGAGGTCCTCGGTTTCTTCGTCGTGGGTAAGCAGGGCCTCCAGCTTGCCGGGCATGAGCGTGAGATCGTTGAGGAGCTGCTTTGAGTGGTCGAGGTCGAGCGTTCCACGCACCTGGGCGAGGTGGACCGCGAACAGGAACAATGCGGTGAGCTGCGCCGTAAAAGCCTTGGTCGACGCCACACCAATCTCGGGTCCGGCGTGGGTGTAGACGGTGCCGTTGGCTTCGCGCGCGATCATGGAGCCCACTACGTTGCAGATGCCCAGCGTCTTCGAGCCTTTGGCGCGCGACTCGCGCATGGCCGCAATCGTGTCGGCGGTTTCGCCTGACTGGGTAATCAAGATCGTCAGATCGCCGGGCCCGGTCAGCGGATCGCGATAGCGAAACTCGCTGGCGTAATCCACTTCCACCGGAAGCTTGGCCAGGCGCTCGATCATGAACTTGCCCGCCAGTCCGGCGTGCCAACTGGTGCCGCAAGCCGCGATATGCACCTTCTCCAACTTGCGGAAATCTTCCTCGGTGATATCCATCTCGTCGAGGAACACCTTGCCCGAGTCCAGCGAGACGCGGCCCAGCGTAGTATCGCGCACGGCCCGCGGCTGCTCGTAGATCTCCTTCAGCATGAAGTGCTTGAAGCCGCCCTTCTCCGCCATGATCGGGTCCCAGGTGATGTGCTGCACCTCACGGGTGATGGGCTGGCCGTCGAAGTCGGTGAGCTGCACCCCCGAGGGCGTGATGACGGCAAGATCGCCATCGGCGAGAAAGAACAGGTCGCGGGTGTGGTACAGAATGGCCGGCACGTCGCTGGCGACGAAGTATTCGTCTTTGCCCAGGCCGATGACTGCCGGCGGGCCATTGCGAGCGGCGACAATCTTGTTGGGCTCGTCTTCCGAAATGACGGCGATCGCGAACACGCCGGTCAGCAGCTTCACCGTCGTGCGCACAGCTTCCTCCAGCGGGACCTTGCGATCAGCCTCGGAGAGATTTTTCTCGATGAGGTGGGCGATCACTTCGGTGTCGGTCTCGGTGCGGAACTTGTGGCCTTCGTCGATCAGCTTCTTCTTCAGCGAGACGTAGTTCTCCACAATGCCGTTGTGCACGACAACGATCTTGCCGGTGCAATCGCGGTGGGGATGCGCGTTCTCTTCCGTGGGACGGCCATGCGTGGCCCAGCGGGTGTGGCCGATGCCGTAGGTGCCGTCGAGCGGCTTCAAGCGGATGACCTCTTCCAGGTTGCGCAACTTGCCCTCGGCGCGGCGCACCTGCAAGCCACCGCCGTTGCCGGCCACGGCAATGCCGGCCGAGTCATAGCCCCGGTATTCGAGGCGGCGCAAGCCGTCAATGATGACCGGCACAACTCGCTTTTTTCCGACGTATCCAACAATCCCGCACATAATTCAGCTCCCAGTCAATGGGCTAAGCCTGCATCGCATCCAGCGGATGACAGACGAAGCAGGTGTACAGAGGAAAGCCTGTGATTGTTAATCGTAGTCGATTTGATGATCGAGTGGTGCTTACTGATGCGCAAGTTCTTCTGGAGCGGTGCTCCCTCGATTCAGAACGGGAAATGCCGACCTCTACCCCTCAATCGTGAAGCTGTACTCTTCAATGACGGGGTTGGTGAGCACTTCACGCGCGATGCGCTCCACCTCCGCCTGGGCCGCTTCGCGGGTGACACCGCTGTCAAGCGCAATCTCGAAGTATTTGCCCTGGCGCAGGTCGTCGATGCCCCGGTATCCCATTTTCCTCAGCGCACCGTGGATGGTTTTGCCTTGAGGGTCGAGTACACTTTTCTTCAGCGAGACGTAAACGTAGGCTTTCATGGGCGAAACTCCATTATACCGACCGGCTAAGTCAACGTGTTGGGCGAGCGGCGGGGCGAAGCTGCCTCCCGGCAGGACGATACCGGGCCTTCCATCTAATGCAAGCGGATTCGAGGCGAGGGTTAGGCGCTGTGGCTTGATTTGGAAATTTTCCGCTGAGATCGCGCAAAGCAAAGCCGAGGCACATGGCCTCGGCTTTTTTCGGCCGGTTGGGTTTACGCGGCTTCCATCTCCGCGGCACGCGCCCGTTTGCGCATGTTGAGGGGGAACCTGACCGCGCAGGACAGAGCTCTCAAACCCTGACGGCTGCGATTCTTGCGGTCTTACGCACCCCGCCGTGGATGCAATACCATGTCGCGAACTTGGGCGAGCACACTCGACAACTGCATGGCATTCAGCTTCGAGGTGAACTCCAGCAATTCGGCGACGAACGGATCGGCGACCAGTTCGTTGATTTCATCGTCGCGCGACGGTCCGCAAGCGCGCAGCAGGTCGGGCACGCTGACCTCGAGCGCCATCGCCAGGCGGTTGAGGGACGACAAAGTCGGGGTTGCCTTTTCGTTCTCGATCTTGGAGACGTACGTGCGCGGGACGCCCATCCTCAGCGCAAGCTGGCGTTGGCTCAGCCCGCCGCGCAGGCGCAAGCTGCGGATTGCCTGCGCGACCCGCACTTCGGAGTGAGTGGACGCTGCCGGGGCTGCGACCTGGAGAGACGGCGCCAGGATTGGCTCGGGCTCATCCTCATCCAGCGATGTGCGGCAACGACGGCAAAGATTGTTGAAAGTCTTGAACTGGACGAGATGACATTGGTCGCATCTCACCACTTCCCGGGAATCTACCGGCGCGAGAGTCGTAGCCATTCGGGTTGCGGGAGTGCCAGAGCAGGCACAACAATCAACTTACGCGTACTTTGCGGCATTCCTCTGCTAGAGTCAAGTGTATTGTCGGGTGAAAACCGAAAAAGCTGTGCAAATCCGTCAATCGCACGCCAACGAGGCGGAAGAAAACCGCATGAAACACAGGAGAAACACGGAATGATTCGCTCCGATGTGTGGTGTTTACTAACTGAGTTCACCCAGTCAGAAAGTTTGCGCAAACATGCCCTGGCGGTGGAAGCGTGCATGCGCGCCTACGCCCGTAAGTTCGGCGAAGACGAGGAGCGCTGGGGCATCGTCGGGCTGATTCACGATTTCGACTACGAGAAGTATCCCAGTGCGGAAGAGCATCCCTACAAGGGAAGCGAAATCCTGCAGGAGCGGGGCTATCCCGAGGACGTCCGCCGGGCCGTCATGTCGCACGCCGACTACACAGGCGTGAGCCGCGAATCGAATCTGGAGAAAGCGCTGTTTGCCTGCGACGAACTGGCGGGCTTCATTACGGCCACGGCATTGATCAAGCCCAACAAGTCGCTGGCCGAGGTGGACGCGAAGTCGGTGCGAAAGCGCATGAAGGACAAAGCCTTTGCGCGATCCGTGAGCCGGGAGGACATCATCAACGGCGCTGCCGGTCTGGGCGTCGACCTGGACGAGCACATCGCGTTTTGCATCGAGGCGATGAGAGGGACTGCCGGAGAGTTGGGGCTGGCGGGGAAAGAACCACAACAGAACGAGGATTGACCGAGGCGGGCTCGGTACGCCAAGTCTATCTACCGTGCATTCACACCCCATTTCTTGAACATTTCTTCGACTTCTCCATCAGAGGCAAAGTTTCCCGCGTCGGCCTCCCGTATGCCCTTCTTGATCGCCGCGATCTGCCATTCATTCAAGCTCAGGAAATCCCGAATCGCCTGTCGCGCCAGGACGCAACGGTCGCGTCGCGTGGTTTCGGCTAGCGCGCCTAGTCTCTTGGAAAGCTTGGCGTCCAGATGCAATGTGAGAGTGTTTGAATTAGCCATAAAGTTGCACCTTAATCTCAAGCGTATCACGCACGTGGGCGCGCGACAGGTGGTCAAAGTAACGCAATTCTCTGTGCCTCTGTGTCTCTGTGGTGAACCCTCTGCCTACGATTGCGCGAGCTTCTTCATGTGCTCAACGACAGCACTGATTGCAACATCTTCCTTCCGCTTGCTGGCGCGCACCAGCACCTCGACCTTGCCTTCGGCGAACTTCTTGCTGCCAACCGTGATTCGATAGGGAACTCCGATCAGGTCCGCATCCTTGAACTTCACTCCCGGTCGCTCATCCCGGTCATCGAGCAATACCTCGAATCCGGCTCGCTCAAGTCTGGAGGCCATCTCGACAGCGCCATTCAGCAAATCGTCGGATGTGCTCAAAGGCGAGAGGATCACAGCGAACGGCGCGATGCTCGCCGGCAGCCAGAAGCCATCTTGGTCGTGGTTCTGCTCGATGCAGGCAGTGAGAATGCGCTCGATGCCGATACCGTAGCTGCCCATGATCGGCGTGACTTCCTTGCCATACTCATCGAGCACACACGCGCCCATTGACTCGGAGTATTTGTAGCCGAGCTTGAAGATGTGGCCGATCTCGACCGCCTTGCTGATCTTCAGCGGCAATCCGCAGCGGGGGCAGCCCTCGCCTTCGACGACGGTCCGCAGATCAGCCCACGCGGTTGGATGGAAGGTCTCGCCCGGAGTCAGATTTTTTACGTGGTACTCCTCCTTATTCGCACCGGCGATGAGGTTCCTCCGCCCGCGCAGCGCTTCTTCCACCAGCAGGAACGGCTGCGTCGAGTCCGCCTCATTCTTCGCCCATTCGACGTTCAACGGCCCGAGATATCCCGCAGGTGAGTGAAACAGTTCGCGAATCTCTTCGTCCTGCATCGGGCGATATTCTTTGCCGCCGATCGCACCCGAGAGCTTCGCCTCGTTGAGCATATGATCGCCGCGCATCAACACAACCAGCGGACGCGACCGCAGTTCACCCGTTTTCGGATCAGCGCTCTCGGTCATCATGTACGCCAGCGTCTTGACCGTGTTCTTCGGCGACACGCCGAGGAAGCGCGCAACATCGTCAATCGTTTTCTGCTCTGGTGTATGTGCGAGTTCCGGCTCGCCATTGCCCGATGGCGAGAGGTCTTCGACGGGGCCGAGTTTCGACGTCGCCTTCTCGAGGTTCGCCGCATAGGCGCAGTTAGCACAGCTCACGACCAAGTCCTCGCCCGCGTCGGTGCTCACCATGAACTCGTGCGACTGCGAGCCGCCCATCGCGCCGGAATGGGCCTCGACCGCGACGTACTTCAACCCGCAGCGGTCGAAGATCCGGCAGTAGGTGTCGTAATGCTTCCGATAGCTGACATCGAGCCCGGAGGCGTCGAGGTCGAACGAATACGAGTCCTTCATGGTGAACTGCCGCACGCGCAACAGTCCGGACTTGGGCCGCGGTTCGTCGCGGAATTTTTGCTGGATCTGATACCAGATTTGCGGAAGCTGCTTGTAGCTGCGCAGCTCCTTGCGCGCAATCTCGGTCATGACTTCCTCCGCGGTCATGCCCAGGCACAAGTCGCGCCCACCGCGGTCTTTCAGGCGAAACATGTTGTCGCCCATGGCCTGCCAGCGACCGCTTGCCTCCCAGACCTCGCGCGGATGCAGCGCCGGAAGATGGAACTCCTGTCCGATGCGGTCCATCTCTTCACGGACGATATTGGTTATTTTGAGCATCGAGCGCTGGCCGAGGAAGAGGAAGGAGTACAGGCCCGCGGCAAGCTGGCGGATGTATCCGGCGCGGATAAGAAACTTGTGGCTGGCGACCTCGGCGTCGGCCGGCGCCTCGCGCAGGGTGGGAATGAACAGCCGAGACCAGCGATGCATGACCGCCTTTCCGGAACCCTCGTTGAGCCTGGATGACTCACTATTGTACCGAGGCTTGTTCCGGCCTGAGGCATCAGGGCACCGGCTGTACCTTTACTGTCCCGCGCGGAAGGTTCGTGTTACAACTTGAACGGACTCGCCTATGAACACCAAGCGCGCTACGATCGTATTTCTGCTCGCCCTCACCCTGATCGTTCTGGCGTTTGCGTTTGTCATTACGTACCCCTTTCTGAAGCCGTTTGCGTTTGCCATAATTCTTGCGGTTGTCTTCCACCCGGTGCACGAGCGTGTAGTGCGGTGGACAAAACGAGGGCCCAACGTGTCGTCGTTGCTGTCCACGTTGCTGCTGATTTTCCTATTCGGGGTACCTACCTTCATCATCTTCATGCTGGCGGCCAACGAAGCCCTGGCGGCGGCGCATTACCTGGGTCGCAGGAGCGCCGAAGAGGGCGGATTCGCCCTGTTCATCATGACGTTGGCGGACCGTCCACTCCGCTTTGTGGGGCGCTGGGTCGATCTCTCCAAGTATGACGTCAACGCGATCGTCGCTTCCAACGTGCAGAAGCTAAGCATGTGGATGTTCGGTTTCGGGGCCGCCTTCCTAAGCAATGTGGCGCGTTTCATTACCGATTCCCTGATTACCTTTGTTGTCGTGTTCTTCCTGTTTCGCGAAGGAAAGTCGTGGGCCTACCGGTTGGGAGCATTGATGCCACTATCTCCGCAGCAGGTTTCCCGCTTGTACCGGAACGTCTCCGACACCATTGTCGCCAATGTTTACGGAATCCTCTCCGTAGGGGCTGCGCAGGGCATCCTCATCGGGATCGCGTTGCGCATCGTAGGCATGCCCTCTGCGTTGCTTCTGGCCCTGGCCGCGGCATTTGCCTCCATTATCCCAGTCGTCGGAGCTGCCTTGGTCTGGGTCCCCATCGCTATCTATCTCCTACTGACCGGTTCCGTCTGGAAGGGCGTGTTCCTGCTGATCTGGGGAATAGTGATGGTGAGTAGCGTCGACAACGTCCTTCGCCCCTGGGTGGTGGGCGGGCGCGTGGAGTTACATCCGCTGGTTCTGCTCTTCTTTATCTTCGGCGGGGTTGAAGCGTTCGGGTTCTTGGGATTGTTTCTAGGCCCGGTTGTGGCGTCAGTCCTGGCGGCGCTCTTCGACATTCTGCGCGAGGAACTGAAAGAGGCAAAAACCTTGCCCGCAGCGAACGACACCTGAAACCTTAGTCGCCGGAAAGAGGAGAATAGAGTTCGCCCTCCTTACGTTCCCCGATGTCCTTCAGTGCATCGATCGCGTACTCCTGGAAATGCGGAGATTTGCGGTGAGCCTCCAAAGCGGCATCGTCGCGATACTGCTCGTAGATGAAGAAGCGCCGCGAATCCGTCCGGTGCCGATGGACGATGTACAACAGGCAGCCCGGCTCTTGCCGTGAAGCGGTCTGAAGTTTGCCGAATACCCCAGCGACTTCGTTCTCATGTCCCAGCTTTGCCATCCAGGTTACGGCCAGTGCGACCATTCCGTCCTCCAGGCTTGTGCTCCTATTTGCTTTTGCCGCTGACGCTGTCTAGTGTTTTCGCGAACTCGGGAATGAACATGGTCTGCTCGCGGTCAGGGCCGGTAGAAACGATCCCGACCTTCGCGCCCGATTCCTTTTCCACGAATTCCAAATAGCGTTTTGCCTTCGCCGGTAGCCGATCGTAGTTGTCAATGCCAAACGTGCTCGCCTGCCATCCCGGAAGCTTGGCATAAACCGGCTCGATCTCTTCGTATCCCGAGGCCTGAGCGGGAATCTCTTGTGTTTCCTTGCCGTCAATCTTGTAGCCGACACAAATCGGGATCTCAGCCTGATCATCCAGCACGTCAAGCTTGGTCACCACCAGCCAACTGGTGCCATTGATCGTGTTGGAATAGCGCAGCAGCGGCAAGTCAAGCCAGCCGGTCCGCCGCGGACGCCCGGTCACGGCCCCAAACTCGTTGCCTTTCTTGCGCAGCGCCTCGCCAACGGCATCGTGCGATTCGGTCGGGAAGGGACCCTCTCCCACTCGCGTGCAGTACGCCTTGGTTACGCCGATCACCATGTTAATTGCCGTCGGGGGTACGCCGGTGCCGGTCGCTGCTCCTCCGGATGTCGCGCTCGAGGAGGTGACGAACGGATAGGTTCCATGATCGATGTCCAGCATGGTACCTTGCGCGCCTTCGAACATCACCGACTCGCCCTCGGCGATTGCCCGATTCAGTAGCAACGCGGTGTCGGTTACGAAGGGGGCGACGCGGTCTGCGATTTCCGCGTAGTCGGCGAACATCTTGTCGGGATCCAGAGGCTCGCTGTTAAACAGCGCATGCGCGATGGTGTTTTTCTCGCGGCAGGCATTCTCAATGTGCTTCTTCAGCAGGGCCTTGTCGAGCAGGTCCTGCACTCGCAATCCGCTGCGCGCCATCTTGTCTTCGTAGGTGGGTCCAATGCCCCGCGACGTGGTGCCAATCTTTACGCGGCCGGGAGCGTTCTCCGATGCCAGTTCAATCATGCGGTGGTAGGGAAGGATCACATGCGCGCGGTTGCTGACAAACAGATTCCCGTCAACATGCACGCCGGTCGCACGCAGCGCGTCCACTTCCTTCAGGAAGGCGAAGGGATCGAGTACAACCCCATTCCCGATTACGCCGCGGCACCCTTCGCGCAGCACGCCGCATGGGATGAGCTGAAGGATGAACTTCTTGCCCTTGATCGTGACCGTGTGTCCCGCATTATGGCCGCCCGAATAGCGAGCCACGACGTTGAAGCGCTCGGAGAGAACGTCAACGATCTTGCCTTTGCCTTCGTCGCCCC
>PLQW01000092.1 GCA_003160215.1 Acidobacteriaceae bacterium | reverse complement strand
CCATCTGTTCCATCCACTGCTGCTCCGGATGGGGCGTGATTCCGGCTAGACAAACCCTCCGGCTCTCCAACTGGATAAAGAACAACACGTAGTAGGTAACCAAGCCTTTGAGCGTAAGCACTTCCACCGTGAAGAAATCCGTTCCCACCAGAACATCCATATGAGCTCGGATGAAATCTTTCCAGCTGGTCGTGTGTTTTCGTTTGGGGGCAGGAGGGACTCCGTGGCGACGCAGGATGTTGCCTACCGTCTGGTCCGATAGCCGCTGGCCAAGATTGGCCAAGGCACCCACGATGCGATCATAGCCCCAGGTGGGATTCTCCTTCGCCATCCGCACCACCAAACGTTCCGTCTCCGCATCGACTCTGGGCCGTCCGGCGGAACCACGGAATCTGGACCCGTCGAATTTGTTGGCGATCAGCTTGCGATACCAGCCCAGAATGGTATCCGGCTTGGCCGCCGGCCGCTACTTCCTCCAGCGCCTTACGTCCTAGGCGGTGAGCGATCTCCGCCAACGTGGCCTTGTCAGCTTCCGAAAGGAGCAGTCGGCCCTTGATCTGGGCTTTCAGGATACGGTTCTCCGCAGCCAGATATTCGTTCCGCAACAGCAGCTCTTGATCGATGGTGCCGGTGATGTAGGCCAGCATGCGAGCCCAAACCATTTTGTTCCTCTTCGGTTGATCGAGTTAGGGGGCAGCTGGATTGTAGGCCCTATCGAGGGGGCGGAGAAGGCAATCCGAAGAGACTAGTCGTGGCTGCAAGCCCCGCCTTTTCAAACCGGTCGAATATCTTGACCATACGGGGAACGATTCCGCCGAAAAGAAATTCGATCAGAAAGATCAAACCCATTTTGTTGCGCACTGTGATTCCTTTCCAGCGCGGGCCGCTTCCTATTGAGCAGCGCATGATGCGAGTTGCTCGACCTCGTCGGAGCTTGCAGTGGGAGAGGCGCCGACATGAATAGGGAAAAGTCGCTCTTCGAAGACGGTGCCCCAAATTGGAATGTCTTTCAGATCTTCCGGAGCAATGGCGTAGGGATCCTGCTCAAGCACTGTGAAGTTGGCGATCTTGCCGGGAGCGATGCTGCCTAGCAGGTGTTCCTTACGCCAAGAATAAGCAGCCTCAATGGTGATGGCGCGCAGTCCAGCTTCGACCGAGATACGCTGCTCAGGTCCAGCAATATGACCCTCGTTCGTGATCCGGTTTATCCCGCACCACGCCAGGTAAAGCGGAGCGGCTGGACCCATCGGCAGGTCGGAGTGGAATGAGTATGGGATACCGCGATTGACGACCGACGCTCTACGCACCATCGCGGTGGCCCGCTCCGGTCCCAGGCCAACCTCGCTGTACTTGTCTGCGAATCCGACAGGGTAATAGGGGTTTGCACTGACGATCGCGCCAAGCCGCGCGATGCGCGCGATTTGTTCTTCCGTCGAGTTTGCAAAGTGCACAATGACGCTACGGCTGTCAGCGCGGGGAGAATCGCGCATGAGCTTTTCCAGAATATTCAAGACAACTTCGAGTCCCTCGTCGCCATTGACGTGGGTGTGAATCTGATAGCCGGCATTCCAGTAAAAGGTTGCTCGCCGCGCAAGTTCTTCCGGCGGGATCATCCATTCGCCGTGGTGCCCATCGGTGTAGCCATCTTTCATCTGCATAAGCTGCGAGACGATGGCGCCGTCGGCAAAGAGCTTGATTTGTTTTTCAAAGAACTGGAGCTTGCCGCTCCCGGGCGGCGCTAGCGCAATGGTCTTCTCAGTTTCCGCCAACGCGTCTTCTAAACCGTACTTGTCAACAATGCTGCGCCCATCCGCAATAAAGAAGCTGTAGAACGGCGTGTCCTCGGCTCCCAGAATTTCCTGATAGAGCTTGAAGATCTGCGGCGTAACCAGAGCGCCCGGTTCATTGAAGGCGGTGACGCCGTTGTGGTGCAGCATCTTCGCCATCTGCTTCAGGCCAAAGCTAAAGCGCTCCGGCGTGGCCAACTTCGGCAGAAGCTGTGCCATAATCAGGTTCAGGCCGCCCTCGTAGAAATGGCCCTTGGCCCAATCGGTTTGCTCGCTCCACTTCCCTTTGCCCTTGATCGAGTCTTCGCTGACACCGAGAGAGTTCAGGGCAAAGGTGTTCAGGTAGAACTCGTGACAGGAACGGTGCCACACCGCTATGGGTCGCGTCGCACTAATCGAGTCGAGCGTCTTCCGCTCAAGCGGCCCGTGAAAATACTGGTGATAACCCCAGGTGAACAGCCATTCGTTCGGATCGACTAAGCCGGCGTTTGCATCCTTGAGCCGACTCAGGTATTGCTGCTGGTTTGAGGCTTTTTTCCATATCCTGCTGGGGACGATCCAGTCTTCCGGCGCAATCACCTCGACCGCGAGCGTCAAGGCGCCGAGCAAAGGGTGCAGATGCTGATCGATGAATCCCGGCATGATGACCTTGGAGGCGAAAGTGTCATCCACCAGGTAGGGTTTGTCGCCGAGAAACAGCTTGATTTCTTCCAGCGATCCGGCGAGCACGATCTGCTTGCCAGAGACCACGACGGCAGTCGCTTCCGGATTGCCTCGCTCCATGGTGACAATTTTCTTCGCCGTGTAGATGACGACTGGGGCGGCTAGCATTGTCGATTCGAAGTGTTCGATCAAGGGATTTACGCACATAGTCAACAGGCTCCTCGAGAAAAAGGGACTAGGCATCGATGCTCATGCCGTATAGCTTTTCGGCGTTCTTGTAGAGGATGCGTTCAGCCAGCGGGATTGTTAGCTTCCCGGGCGGCGAACCGATGTCGACGCGCTGCTGCAGCGCATCGGCCAGCATCCGGCGCGAGGTGATTGCCGATCCGGTGAAGATCTCCGGCACGGTGCTCTCGGTCCCCCAGAGCAACTTGTGTCTAGGCGCGGCTTCGGTCATCGTAACCACCGCGTTCACGCCGCGGTTGTATTCGTAGTACGACCATTCCGCAGGGAACGCAATGTCATAGGTCTCAACAACAGGTGCAGTCAGAGTGGCGGCCAAGACATTCTCCAGAACAGCGTGTAGTGGCGCATGCGTCGCAGTTTATCTGCGAACAAATTAGCTGGAGGTTACTCTGCTGCGTCAATTTGTTCAGTGACCACTGTCACATAAGTTCCAGTCATGGTGGTCACTTACATGACTGCCAGAGACGCGACTTTTGTGATCTAAAGTGCAAGATAGTCACACATCTAGGTGACACGCGACCTTCCTGATTTGAGTCGTCGTGGGTGACAATCCCGTACGACCCGGATCACCTGGCCGCGTATCCGACGTCCCTCTCCGCTTGCCGATCACTCGTTCCGCGACCAATTCTTGGAGCCTCCATGAGCGCTGCTACCGTCGAGCCCGTCATACAGAAGCAAGTTGTCGGGACGCATACCGCCGTTTGGGCGCTGGCATCTGCGTCGTTAGCGATGTCGGTCGACCCTTCCGTGCACAACATCGCCTTCGTCGGTGCAGCCAACCAGCTAGGCATGACCGGCAACCAGC
>PLQW01000272.1:61767-61948 GCA_003160215.1 Acidobacteriaceae bacterium | reverse complement strand
TCTCCAACTGGATAAAGAACAACACGTAGTAGGTAACCAGCCCTTTGAGCGTAAGCACTTCCACCGTGAAGAAATTCGTTCCCACCAGAACATCCATATGAACGCGGATGAAATCTTTCCAGCTGGTGGTGTGTTTTCGTTTGGGAGCAGGAGGGATTCCGTGGCGACGCAGGATGTTGCC
>PLQW01000272.1:40821-61760 GCA_003160215.1 Acidobacteriaceae bacterium | reverse complement strand
TCTCCTTCGCCATCTGCACCACTAAACCCTCTGTCTCCTCATCGACTCTGGGCCGTCCGGCGGAATGACGGAATCTGGACCCGTCGAACTTGTTAGCGACCAGCTTGCGATACCAACCCAGAATGGTATCCGGCATGGCCGTGGCCGCTACTTCCTCCAGCGCCTTACGCCCTAGGCGGTGAGCGATCTCCGCCAACGTGGCCTTGTCAGCTTCCGAAAGAAGCAGTCGGCCCTTGACCTGGGCTTTCAGGATACGGTTCTCCGCAGCCAGATATTCGTTCCGCACCAGCAGTTCTTGATCGACGGTGCCGGTGATGTAGGCCAGCATGCGAGCCCAGTTCATTCCAGAGCCTCCCTAAAGTTGATCGTCGAACCCGGATTGTACATGCTCTTGAGATTTCAGAAAGCAGCTAGGCGAGGAAATTATGAGACTGAAAACCAAGCCTTTTCAAAGCGTTTGAGATTTTTGACCATACGGTCATCCAATGAGAACGATATTGTGCTTGATGCGTTCTGCGGTTGCGGGACGGCACTAGTTGCAGCGCAAAATCTTAGGTAAATATCCCTTGACAACAAGGACTATTCATGGCATACTTTCTTTGCCATGAAGAAGCAAAGGCAGTCCATTCCAACCGAGCAACGTTATAGCATCAGGGACTTCGATCACCAGTTTCCCACCAATGACGCTTGCCTTGAGTACATCAAGGAGATGCGCTGGCCTGATGGCATTGCGTACTGCGAGAAGTGCGAGAAGGAATGCAAGCATTACCGCGTTACTGGACGCACTGCCTACGCTTGCGAGTTCTGCGGGAATCACATCTACCCGCTGGCTGGCACGATCTTTGAGAAGACCACGACTCCGCTCCGGTCGTGGTTTCATGCAATGTTTCTCATGGGAGCAACGCGGTGTGGTGTCTCCGCAAAGCAAATTCAGCGAGAAATTGTTGTCACTTATAAGACGGCATGGCGCATGGCAAAGCAAATCCGAACCCTGATGGCCGAAGAAATCACACTGGAGGGCTCCTCAGTTGAAATGGACGAAACCTACATGGGCGGAAAGCGAAAGGGCCGTCGCGGTCGGCCGCCTGCTGGTGACGGGAAGAAAACCTGCGTCGTAGGCATGGTAGAACGCAAGGGCCGCGTCGTGGCTTTGACCGCTACCGATGCAACGCGCGAGACCCTTCACGGTATCGCCCAAGAGCGCATCCTTCCTGAGTCGGTCGTGTTCACGGATGAATTGATTTCTTATGCTGGACTGAATGAAATCAACGGCTATGAGCACCGCAGAATCAATCACAGTGCTGGCGTATACGTCTTGGGTGATGTTCACACCCAAACGATTGACGGATTCTGGAGCCTAGTAAAGCGCGGCATCGGAGGCGTCTACCACTCTGTTAGCAAGAAGTACCTGCAATCGTATTTGAACGAGTACAGCTATCGCTACAATCGGCGCAACGACAGTCAGCCGATGTTCACGTCGATTTTGGAGCAGGTTTCTTTGAAGGCTGGGCAGGAGTTGAAATCGCCCTCCGCAGAAGTTGTTGAAAACCCTGCCGGGTCCAGTCAGGAACCGTTTTGAGCGTAACCTTCGGCTTTGCAGGCATACGGATATCTGCTATTGTACTTGAAAACAGCGAGCGTAAGCGATATACTTTTCCAGTAAGGCATGGGCTAGTAGCCCTGACGGGCTACCATTCACTAGGTGAACGGCTCCCGTCAGGACAACGATCATCACGGCGCCATCCGCTTTGATCGTCACTACGATGTGCAACGCTCTTGGCATTGCGCACCTCCTCCGACCTACAAATTAGCCGATATTTTGGCTCAGGTCGGGAAACTCATGCTGTTGTTGACGGGCCGCTCAAAAGGTGGCCCGTTTTACTTTGCAATCGTTGCCAACGCCTCCCTTACCTCGGTCTGAACCTCATCCTTAATCTTGTAGTGATATCCACGCGGCCCTCGACCGTTTTGGCGGAGAATCACCCTTTCAAGTGGAGGTTCCACTCCGGAGTTTTTCGCGAACTTGTTAATGCTGATGAGCAACCCCGCGAACTGATGCGTATCCGACACGCCCACTAACTCACGAAGGCGATCACGGGGCACTGTTCCGTGAGATGTCGCAACGGTGCGCAGGAGATTTAGCTGTTCCTTGGGAAGTTTGGCTACTAGCTCGGCCATGCTTGTCGCTTCACTGTCATCGCTGCTATCGTCAACAGGCGCAGCAAAACTCCTGTGGTGCGCAGAAATTGCATCGGGCAACAACTGATACCTGTGGATACTCGAATCGATATGCCCTCATCATAGACCGCTGTCCGTCAGAGCAGAGCCAAATCCGTTCTTTTCCAACCACTGATAAAGGTGCACCTGATACAGATAAGAGGCGAGAATCTCTTCTCCCATTTCGTGCGTCTCAGTGCAGACAAACGGTACCCGCAGGCCGGCAAGCACGGCGATCAACGATTGCGTAATCTGGTTGGGATTGACGGCCGAATGCGGATAGGGCGATTTGACTTGGCTTAAAGCTGCCGTGACCAGCAACAAGCGGTGAGGACATTCGGCCATCTGCCGTAGGCGAGCGACAAACACTGGACGCTCGGCGGTGAAGGAGCGCACCAGATCCGAGAGATCCTTGCGCTCGACAACGCAGATGTCCTCAAGTCCCGAAATCGAGTAGTCGCCCAGTTTCAAGGCCCGATGTTCCACTCCACTGAACCAGCCCTGGAAGCGCGAGAAGTCGAATGGATTCTGCTCGCGGGTATCCACCACCAGCAACGGGCGAGGGGTTTTGAGCTGTGTGCCTCCGCGTTCGGCCAGAACCGGTATGGCAGGAGGTGGCACGGGATTTGCAGTAAGGAACCATTCCAGTGGGGAGGTGATCAGATTCCGGCGCCGGTTCATCGCCATCGGTTACGCTGCAACTTTCTCAAGTCGATACTCATGGTGTAATCCACCCAGCACTGGGCGAGCCAGGACTCGCAATCCCTCTGGCAGCGTGTGTCTGCCACTACTCGGGAGCGGCAGCAGGTTCGAGGGCTCCGGGATTCCAGGACCAAGGCCCGAATGTGGGCGCGATTGATTGTAGTGCGCGACCCATTCTTTCAGTAAGCTGCGCAGGTGTCTCTCGCCAAGCGGAATAACAAAGTCGAGGAACTCACGGCGCATGGTGCCGATCAGCCTTTCGCAGTAGGCGTTCGCCTTCGGCGCGCGCACGGGGGTTCGCAAAACTCTGAGGCCGAAGGAGTTCTTGAGTTCTTCGTCCAGGCTGGCTGAGAAAATCGCATCGCGATCATGGATTACGAACCTGTGTCCCTGTTCGCCGGGAAGAGCTTCACGAAACTGCTGCAATGTCCAAGCGGCAGTCGGATGGGCCGTGACATTGCAGTGCACAATCCTCCGCGTGCCAATTTCCATCAGCACGAAGACGTACAACTGGCGAAAGCCTGCCGTCACCACGACTAGGAAATCGCAGGCTAGCAACGATCGGGTGTGATTGCGAACGAAGCTGCTCCAGCGCTGTGATGAGGGGCCTCGGCTGCCCGGCTGGTTCGGCCAATACGTTCCAACCGTTCGCGGTGAGACCAGAATGCCCAGCTTCAGAGCCAGTTCATCAGCGATGCGACCTTGTCCCCAAGTTGGATTTTCTTCCACCATTCGAGCAATCAGTTGACGGATGTTCCTGGGTAGCTTCGGTCTGCCCGGGCGTGATTTCATCTTCCAGAACAGCTTGAAAAGCCGGCGATGCCAGCCGATCAGAGTTTCGGGTTTGACGATCACCAAAACTGATCGCCAATCGCAGAACTTCGACCAGAGCACAAGGCTGATGCGGGCCGCGTCGGTCAGCTGCCTGGGCCGCACCTGATGTTCTTGATAGAAGGCCAGCTGCTTGCGCAGAAGAAGGTTCTCTGCAATCAGAGATGAGCGGGATCGGACGAATGAACCCAGAAAGGCGCTCAGCTCCAAACAGATTTCAAAGCCGGCACGGATGAGGGAGGAGAATTGCAGCCCACTGAGCATTGTGTCTAATTGTATTCGTGCCCAAGCGATCGCGATCCATAGAATTCAGCGTGTCAGATCGTGACGTGACGGCGGAATTTCGCCCATTGGCGGAGGAGCCTGACTGTCCCGCGTTTTCAATAAGTTCAGAGGTCCGACGGAATATTTGCGCACCACAACCCTTTCCCGTGACCGACGCCCGCCCTGGCTCCCCTTGCACCCGCGCCCCACAGCGCCGAGGGCCATAACCCGGTAACGTGATCGCGGACCCCGCTCCCCGGCCTTAGCGCTCCAGAGCCGCTAGCCCTCTCCTGCTCGCGCTCACGCAGAATCCCGCGCTCGTATGCCGCGCGCCCCCTGGCCCCATGTGCGCGCTCGCACGCACAGCGACCGTTCAGCCCCGGTCCCCCGCACGTCCAGCGCGCCCGCGCAGCTCACGCGCGCGCCCCGGCCCCGCTCTCCCCGCGCCCACCCCAGCTACTTCCGGCCCCGGCTCACTCACGCGCGAATCCCGCGCTCGGACGCCCGCCCCCGGCCCGAGCGCACAGCAGGAGAGCGAGCAGCTCACGCCCCTGCGCCTGCCTCGATCGTAATGCCGTTTACCAAAACGTTAAGGGGTGGGACACTTTTTCCCGCATATGTAGCTTACCCCTATACGGTTTGTCCCTCGATTTTGCTGCCTGTTAGACTGTCGTTTCTCCCGACACAAATCTCCGGTTAACTAGAGACTGATAACCTGCCGTTCACTTCGCGTATTGAGTGCACCAACATCGCGCCCAGGTGGCGCGGACGCCTCCGATCCCCGGTCCTATGGTTGACTTGCCAATTCGCTGCAAAATAATTCGAATCGCTGCAACGCAATTCAAACATTACTGCAGCTGAATTCCAACAATTACACCTGCGCGCCGCCGGAAGCCGTGGCTTCAGCGTGTAAAATCGCAGTCTAATGCCGCCTCCGGCCGCCCACAGCGCAAGCCCATCAGGTCCCAGTTTCTGTGCGCGTCTGCTGCGTATCCTGCGGCCGTCGCATCAGCACACCGCATTCTCGGCCACGCTGCTGATGATCTCGGCCGTCATGCTGTCGCGGGTGATCGGCTACCTGCGCGAGGCCTACATTGCGTGGGCTTTCGGCGCCGGGCTGAATACCGATGCCTACGTTGGCGCGTTTAACCTGCCGGACTTCCTCAACTACATTCTCGCGGGCGGCACCGCGTCCATCACCTTCATCTCCATCTACACGCGCCACACCTCGAAGGGGCGGAACGAAGAGGCGCAGAACGCGTTCAACTCCACCATTACCATCATGACCGCAGTGGTGTGCCTGGGGACGGTGTTGCTGGAGATTTTCACGCCGCAATTGGAGCGGCTCATCTTTCCGCACTTCTCGGCCGATCAGTTGCAGCTATGCGTTCATCTCACTCGCATTCTGCTGCCTGGCCAGATCTTTTTCTACGCCGGCGGAATTGTTTCGGCCGTGCTGTTCTCGCGGCGGATGTTCCTCTACCCGGCATTCAGTCCCATCTTCTACAACCTGTTCATCATCGTGGGAGGCGTGATCGGCGCGCGCCGGTTCGGCATTGCGGCGCTGGCTTACGGCGCACTTGTCGGCGCGTTCGTCGGTCCATTCCTCATCAACGCCATCGGCGCGGCGCGTGACGGCCTGACCTACCGCTTCAACTTCGACTGGCGCAATCCGGAATTTCGCGAATGGGTAAAGCTTTCCATTCCCCTGATGCTGGGAGTCTCGCTGGTCTCCGCCGATGACTGGATCCTGCGCTACTTTGCCTCCGGAGGAACGGGCGACATTACCCGGCTGAATTACGCCAAGCGTTTGTTCGCGGTGCCCATCTCGATTCTCGGACAAGCCACGGGGCAGGCTTCGATGCCGTTCTTCGCGCGGCTCTTTGGCGAGGGCAGGCGCAAGGACTTCGCCGACACGGTCAACGGGTCGGTGTACCGCATCTCCGCGGCATCGTTTCTCTCGGCGGCATGGATGATGCCCGCAGCCTTGCCTCTCATTGACCTTGTCTATCGCCGGGGGCGCTTCAGCTTCCAGGACTCACGCGAGACGGCCGTCTATTTCTTCTGGTTCGCGCTATCGCTGGCGCTGTGGTCGGCACAAGCGCTGTACGCTCGCGCCTTCTATGCTGCGGGCGACACCCTGACGCCAATGATCGCCAGCACCATCATTGTGGCGGCGTCGCTTCCCGTGTACTCGGTGTTCTTCCACCATTTTGGCGTCACCGGATTGGCCATGGCTTCGGATATCGGCATCTTCCTGCATACGGTCACGCTCGCCTGGCTCCTGAATCGCAAGAAGCTTGTCCCACTGCGTGGGATGCCGTGGCTGGAATTGACGAAGGCGCTGGCAACAGCGATCTTGGCCGCCGTGATCTGCTACTTTGTCGGCCGGACGATTGTCGTCGATGGCAGCCGGAAGGCCGATCTACAGTCCCTGGCGCTGATCAGCGTCACTTGGCTGGCGGCGGTGGCGGTGGGGCTGTGGCTGACGAAATCGAACCTGCCGCGGGAGCTGCGGAGAAAGAAAACGGCAGCAGTTCCGAACATCACAGTACCGGAGCCGATGGTGGAGCGAACCACTGGAGGAGTGGAGCCGTAACTGGGGCAACGTGGCTCTGGCACGCGCTAGGCGACCTGGAATTCCATCTTCTTTGCGTCGGTCACACGCCGGGAAGCGTCCAGTATCTCTATCGAAACCAGATCTCCTCGTTCGTCATAATCCAGGATGACGCCGGGGTTGTCCTCGTCGCTTTCGGCCACCGCCACGCCTTCCTTCAGAACGAAGCTTAGCGTATCGGTTTTCGGATCATAGCTGGCTTTCACGATTCCGTCCTCCAGTATTTGCCGATCTTGCTGGTGCGATAGACCGTCACCACTTCAGCAGGATCGCGATCGATGTCCACAAACACCCGCACGAGATACTCTTGTCCCGTCGCTCCCATCAAAAGTACAGATTGTAGAACGATTCGGCCAGAACGAACGTCTATGGTTTGCTGCGGCGATCGTAAAATCGCACGCACAACGTCCTCCCCGAGCGACCGCCTTTTCATTTCAAACAGCGCATGCTCGGTTATAACGTAATTTGTCACCCCAAAGGCAGACATTCAGGAGCTATTGTTCCCGACCCAGAGCTATTTTTCAATCGAGGGCGCGTAGACGACAACAGTGAACGGCACGACACGCTGGCAACGGGGCGACTTCGGTCTGACCTTCCAGGTCGAAACAAACGTCCTCATTGCCAAACTGACAACCGGCAACTGACCACTGACGCCTTCCTACTTCATCACCTGCATGCGCGACCAGTCATAGCCAAAGTGTTTGCCGCAATCGAGACACACGACGTAAGGCGCCGGCTTATTGCTGGAGACGCTCTCCCATTCAGTGTGACTGGAGTCGGCCCGGCTCGATGACGCAGCCGAAAACGGTTTCGAGAGGTTGCTATGCCGGCAATGTACGGCAAGCACCTGAAGCACTCTTTCCCACATCGGATTGCACCTTCTTTCGAGAGACATTGCGAACGGCGGCAAATACCGCCGCCTGCAATTCTGAGACTCCCTCCAGGATGCAGCGAAGTCAAGAAGAGGATTACCTCCAGCGCATCATCGGTAAACCAGTTGCGAAACTGGTTGACCACGGTCCAGTTCCCGGAGCGATTACACCCGGGCCGCTGCCGCCGAGATGCCCGTCTCCCCCGCAGTCGTCGCAGTGGTCTCCTTGGATTCGCCATTGGCTTTCTGGCCGGGCTTGCGGATATCGATGCCTCCCTTGAAGTAAGCGCCATCTTCAATGCTGATGCGCTGGGCGACGACGTCGCCGGTGAGCGAGCCTTCGCCGCGGAGGTCCACGCGATCGCTGGCAGTCATGTTGCCGCGGACTTTGCCCAGCACCACAATCTCGCGCGCTGAAATGTTGGCAGCCACGACGCCGTTGCGGCCCACGGTCACGCGATTGCCCGGCAGGTTGATGGACCCCTCCACTCGGCCGTCAATGTAGAGTGACTCCGAACCCGTGACCTCTCCCTTAATGACCAGCGACTTTCCCAGCGTGGCCTGTTCCTGGGTATTGATTGGAGGGCTGGCCGGGCGGGGCGCGCTCAGCGGCTCAGGGGCGGACGGAGAGTGACTGCGCTGCGGCTCGGGGCTGGGAGGAGGAGTCGGGGAGGGAGAATTAGTAGGTTTCCACATAATCGGTAAATCATTCCTTTCTGAAATTGTACGTGCTTGGACAGGCACTTGTTCTGCCAAACCCACGCTTCCACAGCTCTTCTTCAGAACCTGATGGTTTGGTGCGGTTTGTCTGGGCTCATCGCTCAGTATGCGCTAAAAGGGGAGCCCGTGTGCGATGTAATTATTGCTACCATACAGCGAGTTCTTATATGAGGGAATACCCTGCGTAATTTTTCGTGCACTCGCAGTGCGCCGTTAGTAAATGGGTTGCGGGAAAAGGACTACGCAGATCGGACAAAAACCTTGACCGCGGATTGCGCGGATGAACGCGGATCGGATCTAATTTTTCGTTTTCTTGATGGAGTCCGGTGCATCTCAGCCGGAACGATTTTCGATGGAAACGGGTCTCGCCTGGTAATCAGAGATGTAAGATCTATCCGCGTCATCCGTGCAATCCGCGGTTGGTTTTAAGGCGAATGCTCACCGACCAAGCCATCCTAAGCCACATCGAGCGCCAGCCGCACCGCTCGGCGGGGTTCAAGCAGCTCGTCCGCGAGATGGGCCTGCGCGGCAGCGAGCGGCAGCAGCTCGCCGAACGGTTGCAGGCGCTCGTGAAAAGCTCGCGCCTGATCGAGACCGGACGCGACCGTTACACCCTGGCGGAACATGCGGCCGCTAATCAAAACCTCCTCGCCGGACGCTTGACGATGCACCGCGACGGCTACGGTTTCGTCATCCCTAACGCCGGTCAGCGCAGCACTTTCACTGGCGACATTTACATCAACCCGCAGGCCGTCGGTTCGGCCATGCATGGCGACCATGTGCTGGTGGAACTGGGACGCAAGCGCGACGACGGCCGTGCCGAGGGGCGCATCCTGCGCGTGCTCACCCGCGGCAATCCCACTGTTGTCGGCACTTTTCACTACGGCTCGCGCCACAACTACGTGACGCCCAGCGACGAGAAAGTCACCAGGGAGATCATCATTCCGCGCGGGATGGAATGGCCGGCCAGCCAGAGTGAAGCCGAATCCGAAGCAGTCCGCCGGGTGCCCCGTTCTAGCCCTCCTTCGGCTAGGGCGGGGCAGTCCGCCTCATTTGCGAATGAGTGGGAGAGCAGTGGAGTGAAACCCACGAGCAAGAAGTCGGCCGACCGCGACCGCGTCCTCGGCGAAGAGGCGCGCCGCCGCGAGTGGGACGATCTCGAAGGTCTGGTGGTGGACGTGGAGATTACCGACTGGCCCTCGCCAGCCGACAGCCCGCGCGGCCGCGTAGTCGAGATTCTCGGCTACGAAGACGACTTCGGCGTGGATGTCGAAATCATCATCCGCAAGTTCCACCTGCCGCATCGTTTTCCCGTCGAGGTGTTACAGGAGGCGCAGCGGTTCGAGCCAGTTATCCCGTCCAGCGAGTTGCGCCATCGGCGAGACTATCGCGCATTGCCCATCGTCACCATCGACGGCGAAACCGCGCGCGACTTCGACGACGCCGTCACCGTAAGCCGTATGGAGAACGGCCATTTCGAGCTGCAGGTCCACATCGCGGATGTCGCGCACTATGTCCACGAAGGCTCGACCATTGACCTGGAAGCGCGACTGCGGGGTACTTCGGTCTATTTCCCCGACCGCGCTGTGCCCATGTTGCCCATGGAGCTCTCCACTGACATGTGCAGTCTGCGCCCGCAGGTTGACCGGCTGGTGCTCTCCTGCGTGATGGAAATCGACCCGCAGGGCGAGATTGTCGGCTACACCCTGAACGAGGGCGTCGTCCGCTCGGCGGAACGCATGACCTACACCAACGTGAATCTCGTCCTCGAAGGAGACAGCGCATTACGCCAGCACTATGCAAAGCTGGTGGATGTCTTTGAGCTTATGCGCGAGCTGGCGATGGTGCTCAATCGCAAGCGTGTGCGTCGCGGCTCTATTGATTTCGATTTGCCCGAGCCGGTCATCGAATTTGACGAACACGGACTGATGAAGGGGATCACGCGCTCCGAGCGCAATATCGCGAACCGCATCATCGAAGAGTTCATGCTGTCGGCGAATGAGTGCGTCGCCAGCTATCTCGAGAACAAGCGCGTGGGCTCGCTCTATCGCATCCACGAGAAGCCCGATCCCAAGCGGGTCTTTGATTTCGAGACCATCGCCGCCACCTTCGGCTACTCCCTCGGCGTAGGCGCGCTACCGGTGAAGCGCATGACAATGCGGGCTGAGCGGCGCGATCGCCATAGCAGCGGCCGCAATCCGCACGTCGTCGAGATCCCGGAGGAAGTGCACATTACGCCGCGCATGTATCAGAAGCTGACGCAGAAGATTGCGGGCAAACCGGAAGAGCGCATCTTGTCGTACCTGATGCTGCGCTCCCTGAAGCAGGCGCGCTACTCCGAGGTCAACCAAGGCCACTTCGCGCTGGCTGCTCCGGTTTATACGCATTTCACTTCGCCCATCCGGCGCTATCCCGACCTCATCGTTCACCGTATCTTGAAAGACGTGCTGCGCGATTCCCCCGAACACGCTGAACACGGCGTCGCTGTCGGCCTGGGAGAGATCGCTCACAGCGAGGCCCCTTCGCCGTGGTCGAAGCGCCAGCCGCCGGTCTCGCCAACCGGGAAGCGAGGCGCGCACGAGAAGGAGCGCCTCGCGCCCCTGGGCGGCCCGATTCCCGAAGACACGCTGCACGACATCGCGGAGGAGTCCAGCCAGTCCGAACGCCGCGCCGACGATGCCGAACGCGAGCTGATGGAATGGAAGAAAGTGAAGTTCATGGAAGACCGCGTGGGCGAAGACTTCGCGGGACTGATCGTGAGTGTTACCAAGTTTGGGCTGTTCGTGGAGCTGATCGACATGTTCATCGAAGGGCTGGTGCCGCTCGCGTCGCTGACCGACGACCGCTACCAGTACCACGAGAACACCAGGCAGATCATCGGGCAGCGCAGCCGTAAGACCTACTCGCTTGGCGATCCGGTACGCGTGCTGGTGGATCGCATCGACCGCATGCAGAAGCGCATTCAGTTCGCGGTGGTAGAAGAGCGGCCCGCGCACGGGAAACGGCACAAGAAATAATTCGCCGACAGGCTAAGCCGGCCGCAGGGGGCCATTCCTCCCCATGCGAACCGCTGTTTTGTGCGCTTTACCGTAATATTGTGGGTGAAACCCTGATCCAAGAAATTGAGGGATGATGGACAAAGAGCGAAAAAAACCGTGGTTTCGCGATTACCTCCGAGAAGACGTTGAGAAACGACTCAAAATGAAGTTCGGAGATTTAGATCATACGGCCCAATCGAAGGAAATGACTTTGTACTACGTCTGGCACGTACTGTCGAAGATAATGCCTGGATTAGTGCCCGATGACGACCTTGAGCTTGCCTACGGTTTAGTCGATGGTCACGATGATCTTGGGGTAGACTTCATCAGTCGTTCCGACGGACGCGTCCTCATCATCCAATCCAAGCACCGAGGGCCGGACAGAACTGAGGACATGGATGGTGTAAGTCATTTTTGCGACGTTCTCAAGCGACTGTACTCAGCATCACACGCGGGTCGTATGAAAATGAACCCTCGCCTCCAGGAGGCGGTAAGCGACATCGATTGGGAGAGCGATTATTTCTACCTGCAATTCCTCACACTTGGGAAGGTTGGTGCGAATATAAGAGGAAGAGTTGAAGAGGGAGTCAATCTGATTCCTCAATTACACGACTTACCTGAGCGTCTGGAATTTCAGTTTTCAGATGAGCAAGACTTGAACGAGAAGCTGAGAGAGGCCCTGTCCGCGGGTGAAACTTTCGAACAGGACATACCTATTCATTTTAGGCCCAGCGAGGACGACGAGCCTTGGATTGAGACCGGCGAGAGTTCGGGGCGCAAGATGTATGTCGGTCAGGTAAGTGGCTCCGAACTGGCCGAGTTGTATCGCACTTATAAGTACCGCCTTTTCTCGCTCAATATTAGGGATTACGTGGGCGACACTGCTACCAACAAGGGCATCATCAAGACTGCTCTGGAAGATCCCGACAACTTCCTATTCTTCAATAACGGCGTTTCAGCCGTGGCCTCCAGCATTGAGGAAGATCGGGAAAACAACACACTGCGGTGCAGGAGATTTTCAGTCATAAACGGCGCACAAACCGTCCGTTCCCTTAGGAAAGCCGAAGTGAAAGACAAAGAAGGGGTTTTGAAGAACACTCGAGTACTGTTGCGTATAAGTGAATTCTCGCTCGCGAAAGACCACGATTTTCTGACGGATATCACTCGTTATAACAACACCCAAAACTCAGTCAAAATTTCGGATTTCAGGAGTAACGACCCGGTTCAGAAAGACCTGGCCCGCAAATTCCAAGGAGTTGTGAGGGGAGGTAAAACATACTGGTACAAGAACAAGCGGAGTCGCGAAACGCGAGATCGTGTAATCCCGATCGGCCTTGAAGAGCTGGCAAAGACGGTTCACGCGTTTCGTCTCGGTCCGGATGACGTCTGGGGTGGTACTAAGTATATGTTTGAGGTTGGGCCAAAGGGCGGTTACGAAAAGGTATTTGGCGAGCCTGTTTCTCGCTTGAGTGAGAATGACTTCAAGCTTTTGGCCGGTACGTATTTCGCATGCGAGGAGGTTCGCTCGCTTTGGGAAGAGGAAAAACGGAAATTGCAGGCCAATGACGAGCCGTTACACCCGGCGCTCGAACGCAGGTGGATGGTCTATTACACAGTCGGCGAACTGCTGAGGTTGAGCTACAAGGCAAACGAGGAGGAACTAAACGAGGATCTGCGGAGGCTAAGCAGGCCTCAGTAGCTAAACGAGTCGGAAAACGAAAGTAAGGGCTGCCTTATTGAGCTATTCGGCATGGCCACCTCGGCTTTGCGACAGACTTATGATAACGACGCTAGGGCGACTGAAAACTTCCGTCACCGAAACTGGTTTAGGAGCGAGAGCACGCTGGCTCAAATCCGGAGTACATTGGCAACGATTCCGGCCTACCGAGGCGCGAAAAATCCTCTGCCTAAGCTCAGGTAAGAATTGCATCTATCGCACACCGGTCGCAGCGACCCGAAGCCCGCGTTTAGAATCGTCGTACTCATGCAAAACTGTGCATCACTGCTGCTAGTCCTTTTGTTAGCTGGGTCTTCTTTCGCCCAGGCGCCCGCTGCGCCTGCGCAGTCAATCCCTCCGCCGGTTTCCGCCGCATGGCCGACTGCCCACTTCGCTTCGACCAAAGACCCCAGCGTGCAGAAGGCTCTCCAGATCCTTAACGACATGATCAAGGCCCTGGGCGGCGATGCGTATCTCAACGTGCGCGACACGAAAACCGAAGGCCGCGCTTATGCGTTCTATCACGGACAACCGAGCGGGCAGGGGCTTGTATTCTGGCGGTTCTGGGAATGGCCCGACAAAGAGCGCGTCGAGCTGACCAAACAGCGTGACGTCATCGAACTCAATGTCGGCGATAAGGGATACGAGATCACCTACAAGGGCACCGCGGCCCAGGACCCGCAACCGCTCCAGGATTATCTGCGCCGCCGCGACCACTCGTTGGAATGGGTAATCCGCAAATGGCTGGGCGCCTCGGACACCATGGTCCTGTACGACGGCACCGCAATCGTCGAGCAGAACCTCACCGACCAGGTCACCATCTTGAACTCCACCAACGATAGCGTGACCTTGTCGGTTGATCCGCGTTCCCACCTGCCGGTGAGGAAAACCTATAGCTACCGCGATCCCCTCGATCGGCAGCTCGATGACGAGGCGGAAGTCTTCAGCAACTATCGCCTCATTCAGGGCATTCAAACTCCCTTCAGCATCGTGCGACATCATAACGGCGAAATGAGCAGTCAACGCTTCATCACCTCGGTGACCTACAACAATGGCTTCCCGCCCACGATGTTTGAGACCACGGGCCTCACCTACAACCAGCCCAAGAGTGGGGAGAAGAAGTAGCGACGCGCATGAAGGCCTGCTTCGACGACCACGCTGCGCAGCGCTTCGTTAGGGCGGTTCCAGGATTGGTGTATCCGCTTGCACGGGTCGTGCGGGCCGTCAGAGTGTGTGTGAGAACCAAACATTGTATTTGTCAGTGGAATTTGCTAGCCGAAAATCCAGCGCCCTTACGGGCTGGTTTTGGAGCAGGTTGTTCCACTGTCGTACACCCAGCGTAGTTTTCACACGCGCTCTAAAGCCTCGGGGTAATTACTACAGCTTGGACGCTGGCCTGAAGGTCCGCTCTACCCGTGCTGAGTGGCCTGCACCGTTACGGCCGGTCGCCTTGGAATGGCGGATGTTTTTCGGAGGAGTGGGGACATGGCCCACTGGACGTTCTTGTAGCAGCAGCTCGGTGGCCTGAACGCGAGCATCGCGGTGAAACCAGTTCTGCACCATCCCGCCTTTCAGGAAATTAGCAATCGAGAGCAAGCTCATGCCCTGGTGGTGAGTCATCCACGAACGCACCAATACATAACGCTGACGACGTTTCTGGTGCAGGTTGGGTGTAAAGTCGGCCGACTCGTAAAGACCATATGCGCCGAACCAACCTTTCCTGGTCATCCAGCGCAGGTTCTTGATGGCCGCGGAGGGATCCACTGCGAGCGCAAGCATGGTGGCATACGGAGCCACCACCAACCGCTCCTTGTCCTGTTGCAGCGCCAGTTGCGGCACTCCGAAGGCGCGATAGCTGTAGATGCCTTCTTCGTCGGTTTCGGCGAAAGCGGACTCGGAAATGCCCCACGGGATATGTTTATTAGCCGCATACGCCTGCTGGGCTTGCACCGCGGCTTCCTTGCTGCGCTCCAGCAGGGTATCGGGATAGGAACGCATCCAAAGCCCAGGCATCAGGTACTCAAACATCGTGCCTGTCCACGAAAGCAGCACGGGGCGACCGTCAACGACCACGTGCGAACGGCTCAACAGGAACCAACTCTCCTGTGGAACGTCGCCCTTCGCTACCGCGACGAAGCTGGCAACTCGCGCCTCCGACGCCAGCAGGTCATAGCACCCTGAATGCACCTTCCCGGCTTCGACATCGTAGCCAATGGACAACAACTTACGCCGGCGATCCAGCAGGAAGCTGAAGTCCATTTCGCGAAGGAGTTGTTCGCTAAGCGAAGCGATACGCCGCAGATCGTCGATGAGATGCAAGCAGCGCCGCCGCGCATCGGGAAGCTGGGCCAACAACTTTTCCGTCAACGATTGCGACTGCGCGCCGCGAACAACTACGGCTTCCAGTTGGAGCCGCAATCGTTCGATGAAGTCGGGTAGGCGGGCAAGCGGGATTTGATCGTCACTTCCAGTTAGCTGGAGAGCGGGATCGGAGTAGAGGGATTTATACTCCGCGAGCAGCCACGGGGTGTAGTCGCTAACGGCTCGCTTTATCTGCTCGATCAGGTCGCTGGACTGCCGGGCGAACCAGCGTGCGTCCTCCGCGCGCTCACCACTCTCTCTGATTTGTGGCAATTCGGATGAAACAGACAGGCGATCCAGCCACGGGGTTTCAGTGTGCTTCTCGAAGGATTGCACAACGCGCTTGGAAACCACTTTCAGCTCGGCCAACACGCAGAGATGATCGGCGTACCCTTCCAGAAGAGCGGAGCTGAGCAGCGGCCGCTGCAGCAACTCCAGGCAGCCGTTTTTCAACGTGATCAACGAAGCTGCAAAGTTTCCGCTGTCCACGGTCGAAATGAAACGTGGGCTTAACGGCTTCGCCGTTCGGGTGTCATACCAGTTGAACGGGTGTCCGCATTCCCGTGGCAAACGTACTACCGTATCCATGGTGCGCATAGTCTGCGCAGTAAATTCCGGAACGGTCAAGTATCCGAACTCACAGGCCACCTGCCGGGAGTTCAACAGCAAGCCCAGATTGGTTGGCGATATGCGCGCAGCGATCTTGGGCGGCTGCTCCTGAACATTGTCTGGAATGAGCCAATTGTGTTCCTGACTGCAATACGTCGCAAAATAGCGCCAGATGTGCAACGCGCCATGCCGCAAAAATCTCTGGTCTCGCGGGGTGGCCGCCTTCTGCAAGGGTCTGGGTGGACAATTCAACCACGAGGAGACTGGCTTGCTGAAGGCCCAAAGAACGAGCACCGGTAACGCGGCTGCGAAGGAATGGCGATGGGAGAAATACACGATCGCACCAACGATCAAGGCCACGACAGGGGTCCAGTTCAGCAGGACATCCACGAAAGCGAGCTCGCCAGTCCCCATCTCAGCCTCGGCCGCTGTCTCCCATTGCAGCAGGCGCTGCCGCGACACGATGCGGCGATAGAAGGTGCGCAATACCGCATCGGCGGACAGCAACGTTTGATGGGCCAGGAATGTGAGCGTGAGAAACTCGCTCACCATGGCGGTACCAAGCCCAATGAAAGCCTCGCGCACCGGATCCAGCCGGCGAGACATCAGCGCACGCGTGACAGAGAATACAAACTCAAACCACGGCGGCACGAATAGGACCGCAATCGTGACCAGCGTCCAATAGATGGGGCGGCCCGGAAGCACAGTCCATCCCAGAATAAGCAGAAGAAACATTCCCGGTTCCACCAGGCTGCGGCGCAGGTTGTCAAAAATCTTCCAGCGCGAGAGGAAGGAAATGGGATTGGGAACGCGACGGCCCTTCTCATCCGGCACCCGCCCGAATAGCCAGCTCACGATTTGCCAATCGCCGCGCAGCCAGCGATGTTTGCGGCGATTGTAGGCGCTGTAGTGCGACGGGTACTCGTCGATGAGCTCGACGTCGCTGACTAACCCGGCACGGGCGTAGGCGCCCTCGATCAGATCATGGCTGAGCAGCGCGTTGCGCGGGAAGCGATGCTCCAGCACCTGGTTCAAGGTCTGAACTTCGTAGATGCCTTTCCCGGTAAAGGTACCTTCGCCGTTGAGGTCCTGGTAAACATCTGAGATGGCGCGGGTGTAGATGTCGAACCCGGTCTGGCCGGAGTAAATGCTCGCCAGCCGCGACCGCGCCGCGCTCGTCACGCCGATGCCAACGCGTGGCTGCAAAATCCCATAGCCGGCCGTAACCACGTTCGCCCGAGGATCGATAATGGCCTGGTTCAAAGGGTGGGCCAGAGCGCCGACCAGGCGATGAGCGGTGCCGCGCGGCAGTTCGGTGTCCGTGTCCAAGGTCAGAACAAAGCGCACACGCTGGAGAAGCGAAAGGTCGCCAACCTTGACTGGAAAACTGTCGTACTCTCCTTTTATCAGCTGGTTTAAATCGAGCAGCTTGCCACGCTTGCGCTCCCAGCCCATCCAGACTCCTTCACGCGGGTTGTAAACCCGGTGCCGATGGAACATCGCGAAGGCGCTAAATCCACTGGCGGAATACTTTTCGTTCAGCCCCCGAATTAATTCCTGGCAAAGATCCACCAGGGGATCATCGTGGTTGGGCGTCTCCGCGGAATCGGGCAAGTCCGTCAGCAAGGCAAAATGCAAGTTGGGGCTGGTGTTGCCGAGATAGCGTACTTCCAGATCGTCCACCAGTCGATGGACCTGCTTCTCATTGAGTAGAAGTGTGGGGACCACGACCGCGGTCACGCAATCGTCGGGAATGCCCTCGCAGAAGTCCAGCTTGGGAAGAATTCGAGGATGCAGCAAGGCGGTCGTGAGATAGTTCATCACTTCAACCGCGCTTTGGCTGCACGGCAACAGAAGCAAGAGAATTGCGAGAATCCGTCCGTAAGACGTGTTGAAAGCGTTATAAACCGGGCTCATGATCGAGATAACGATCAACAGCGTGAGCATTTCAATCCCGCCGAGGTAAAACTCCTCGGGATGGCGGCGCAGAAACGCCTGCGCGCGTTCTCCGAACGGAAGCCGCACACCAGCCCGCCGCCGGAGTTCATCCGAACCTTCTCCGATCAGGTAATAGCCGACATGGGACTTGCGCAGCGCCAGACGCGAATCCGGTACATTATGGTTCTTGGAATCGCGGGCGAGGTCCAAGACAAGCTGCGCAATTTCCAGTTCCGAACAATTCGAATGTTTGGCAAGATGCGCCACCGTATGGCGGTAGAGCTCCCGGCTTTGAAAATCCATGCGCGAGTAAGCGCCGGCGGGATCGGCAGCCAGTATTCGCTCGAAGACGATCAACCGCTCCAGTAACTCTTTCCAAGGGGCTTCGGTTAGATCGCGCAGGCTGGTGATCAATTCGCTTATCTTTTGCGGCGAGTCTGGGTCCGCCAGCGACTTCTCGCCACGTCCCGCGAGTTCTTCCAGCAATACGAGTTTCAGAGCGGGCACGATCAGAGAAAGCTCACGCATTTCGAGAGGTGTCACGCTCTGGAACGCTTCCATGTAGGTAGCGAAGGCGTGGTCGGAATAGCGATACTCGACCGATTTGAGCAAATCCTGGGCGGCCGCAATCACCCGAGGCATGATGATTTGGCTGGGAGTCCGAACGTGAGGAACTCGCCGCAAAGGATTCGTTGCCTCGTGCAACTCCCTTTGCACAGAGCGAACCAGACGCGAATTGTCATCCAGCCACTGGACGTCTTCCGTAAGGCTGGTTTCGGAGGAAGTTCGGACCTCCACCGCCGCCAGAACTGCATCGAGCTTGGCACTTAGGGCCTTGAGGCGCTCCTTGAAGTAAGTGGATTTGCCAACTGCGGGAAGCCAAACCAGCGTGTGCGCCCACTCCTGAGCGTGCTTCGCCAATTCCGCGTCGTGCGGCGGCGCTTCGACCACGGTTGAAGCCACACGGTCAGTGATTTCAGCCGCCACGTCCCGATAATGGTCATTGGCCATTGCGAGTTCCAAGCAAATTTCTCAGCGATAGCTCGCGGCCTGCATTTCAAACATTGCAGCGTACGAGCCGCCGAGCGCTATCAACTGCTCATGACTGCCATCTTCGGCGATCTGTCCATCGGCCAGCACCACAATTCGGTCGGCCATTCGCACCGTAGAGAATCGGTGCGAGATGAAGAGCGCCATCTTGCCTCCCGTCAGTTCCGCAAAACGCTCGAACACCTCATACTCGCTGCGCGCGTCGAGCGCGGCGGTAGGCTCGTCCAGGACGAGTAACTGCGCGTCGCGCAAGTACGCCCTGGCGAGAGCCAACTTTTGCCACTCGCCGCCGGAGAGATCGACGCCGTTCTCGAAACGCCGCCCCAACATCTGCTCGTATTTCCCCGGCAACCTGGCAATCACTTCGTCGGCAAGGCTCTTGTGGGCCGCCGCGGCGATTTCCTGGATGGCCTCGATTTCTTCGATGCGTCCGACGGCCACGTTCTCGCGCGCCGTCATCTCATAGCGCATGAAATCCTGGAAAATCACGCCGATTTCGCGATAAAGATCTTCGAGGCTGTACTCCCGCAAGTCTATTCCATCGAGCAAAACCTGCCCCTCGGTAGGATCGTAGAGACGGGTAATGAGCTTGACGATGGTCGTCTTGCCCTGCCCATTTTCGCCGATGAGCGCCACGCGCTCGCCGGTGTGCAGCGTAAAGTTCAAGTTCTTCAGGACCAGCCTGGAGTTTCCGGGGTATGCAAACGACACATTGCGGAACTCGAACCCGCGCATGATGGGCCGCGGCGCCCGAAGCGCATCAGTCTTGGAGCGAATGGTCGGCCGCATCTCAAAAAATGCCAGCAGGTCGGTGAGGAACAATGCCTGGTCGGCCACGCCCGAGAGCGTGGAGAAGATCTGCTGAATGTTCGAACTGGCTTGCAGAATGGCACCCGCCAGGAAATACAACGAACCGATGGTGAGCGCTCCGGTTACCGTCCGCCAGATTACGTAAACATAAGCCGCGTAGTACCCAAGCGATCCGACGATCGACAGAAATCCACCCGCAACCAGCTTGCGCCGCGAGAGTGCAACGTTCTCTTCATAGACCTGGTCGGAAAGCCGGGTAAAGCGCTCGGTGAGGAATTTGCTCAACCCGAAGAGCTTCAGCTCCTTGGCCGCTTCCTTGCTGCCGCCCAGCACCCGCAGATAATCGAGTTGCCGGCGCACCGGCGTCTGCCGGAAATTCTTGGCATACCCGAGAAAGGCAAAGTGGCTTTCGCCGACGAAGGCGGGGATAACACCTGCAATCAAGAGCAGCAGCAGCCAGGGCGAGAAGTAAATGATCGAAGCCGAAAGCGTAATCGTGGTGATCGTTTGCTGGATCAGCCGGCCTAGCATCTGGATCATGGCCAGCCGGTCTGTGGCCTGCACCCGGGCGCGCTCCAGGCGGTCGTAGAAGACAGGATCCTCGTAGGCAATCAGGTCGAGCTCCGCCGCGTGCTTCATCACCTGGATGCTTACGTGGCGCGTGTACTTATCGGCCAGCAGCGAGTCGAGGTAGTCAAGGATGCGGGTGAGCACGTTGCCCAGAACGGCGATGAGGAACTCGGCTGCTACCAACCACCAGAGATGGGCCGGAATTGGCTGGTGCCGGGAGAGAATGTTCACGATCGAATCGATAATCAGCTTGCTGACGTAGAGCAGAGCAATGGGCTGCAACGAGGCAATCAGGCGGAAGACCAGGCCCAGCGTCACCACAGCCGGGCCCGACCGCCACACGATTGCGAGCACGGGCGGCAGATTGCGCAAGGCTGACATGCGCTCCCGCCAGGCCTTCCCGAAGTCCTTATGCCCCTGAGTCATTCGTCCCGCGCTATCTGATTCTGTCGGCTGCGGTCGTTCTGTGTTCTGGATAGAGGAGTGCTCGCCAGGCTAGCTTTCCTATATAGAGATGCGCAAAACGCAAGCGCAGTTTTATCAAGTACTTGGGTAGGAACGCTAGCGCAATTCCACAATTGGTGTAGCTGCGGACGTTTGGCCGCGACGAACGCGGCGCTGAAG
>PLQW01000272.1:32025-40791 GCA_003160215.1 Acidobacteriaceae bacterium | reverse complement strand
ATTATTAACTTGACTCATCCACACTTTTGAGTTATGATTTTCATAGTGAGAGGCGTTATGAGCAAGGAACCTGAGAGCCTTCAAGAAGCAATCATCTACTTTTCGAATCCCGATAACTGCATCGACTATCTCGCAATCCGGCGCTGGCCGAATGGCGTTGTGACCTGTCCAACTTGCGGCTCGGACAGCGTAAAATTCAATCCATCCCGTCGCGTTTGGCAGTGCGCCAGCCATCATGCCAAGCGTCAGTTTTCCGTGAAGGTTGGGAGTGTCTGCGAGGATTCCGCAGTCGGTCTCGATAAGTGGCTCACTGCTCTGTGGCTCCTTACCAATTGCAAGAATGGCATCAGCAGTTGCGAGATTGCGAAGGACGTTAAGGTCAGCCAGAAAACCGCGTGGTTCATGNNCCTTCATCGGCGGCAAGGCTCGCAACATGCATCTCGACAAACACGAACGGCGCATCACTGGTACTGGCGGAAAAGACAAGACCATCGTGTTTGGTGCATTGGAACGTGGCGGCAAGGTTCGCACTATGGTTGTCGCAGATCGAAAGAGAGGCACTTTGCAAGCCTGTGTCAAAGAGCACGTCGAAGCTGGTTCTGCTCTGTACTCCGACGCGCTGCAATCTTACGACGGACTGGCTCAGGAATACGCTCATCAAGTCATTGACCATGCCGAGAAATACGTTGATGGAAAGATTCACACGAACGGAATGGATAACTTCTGGAGCCTGTTGAAGCGCGGCATCTCGGGAACCTACGTTAGTGTCGAGCCGTTTCATCTGTTTCGCTACCTAGACGAGCAAGTGTTCCGCTATAACAATCGTGCGACCAAAGAAAGCAAAGTGACCGATGCCGACCGCTTTGATATGGTCGTACGCAAAATCTTCGGCAAGCGCCTCACCTTTGCGGCACTCACTGGCAAGACAGCCGATGCGACGTGTTTCTAATCCTTACCGCCTGAAGCGCGGGAAGCGGGCGAAGTCTTAGCCCGCTTTTGCTTTGCGCGTTGCCGTTTTCGCTTCCACTCTTTCTCTCGCCGCTTGATTTCATCATGCGAAACTGAAAACACCTTGCGCACTACAGCGTCGAATTTGGCGGACTCTTCACTCATCCTTCATCACCTGACCTTTGGCTGGGGCGGTGCTTTCTTTGCCAACCCCAACCCATAGCTGATTTCCCACTCGGTAGCGCCAGCGGTCTGCTCGCAGTCGCGGTAGCCACTAGGGGTGTTGAAGCTTTGGCAAGCTTCCCTCTGAATTCGATATGTCACAATCCGTTCAACTGCCTCGCGGTCATCCAGCGTAGCAGCCACGGCACGGGCTTCTCGCAATTCTCTTTTGGCCTCGGCTACAGCAGCCTCGAATGCCGCCCTAGAAGTAGATGGGTCGAGATCGCGGACGGCATCGAACGCGACCATTAGTTTAGGTTTGCATCCGGGAGACAATTGCCAACGCCGGGGCTGCGTACCCTGACTATGGGCGAGGGGAGCTACTGACATCAAGGCGATGAGGAGAGTTGCGAGTGCAATCGCTCTATGCGTTTTCATTTCGCCCGCTTCTTGGGCCGCTTAGGTTTCGGGAGCGGCTTTTTCGTTACAACGACGCCTTTGTTTGCTCCTGTGTTTCTTTTCAACATTTCAGATGACCCCCACTAGATCGTTCATGAAAGTTTTCGCGTTATCGAAGATCGCTTTATCCTCTTCAAACGTGTGTTGGCGACGTGCTTCTAAATCAGCAGTAAAGCCGCGCAGCAAGGTGTTTCATAAATGAACGCACTGCTTCGAGAATTTCCTTCGCCCTTTCCGGCGAATAGCTCTTATCGACGTGCATGGACGGGTTGCGCCATACACGTCGCATTCGGTCGAACGCCAGCGCAGCCTCCGCGTAGAACTGCTCGTCCTCTGATCTCGCTCCGGACTTTTTATACCGTTTATCCAGTTCGTCATTAATCTCGGTCAGGTACTTGCCCCAGTCATTCTGAGGTTTTACGTCCAGCTTCGCAGCTAACGCCCTTAATCCGACCTCCGCTACTCGCGACAGGTGCATAACACACGCCGTCCCTCTGTCTAGAGCAAGGCAGGTGTAAGCTTCAGAGATGTCATCATTCGCTAGGGGAAAACGCTCGGCAATTTCAGGCCCGAACGGCTGCTCTAATCCGTAGAAGCTCACCCTGTCCTCCGGTACATAGAGGAACAACTTGCTTTCACATTCACACCGCATGGTGTTATAGATTTCAACGCAGGCCTGCCTGAAGTGATCCCACGTAGCACCGGGAATCGCAAAATCGTGTACGCTCATTTCCGCCCTTTTGGCAGACACGGAAAGCCCGATGCCCCGCAGCGAATCAGCCATCTCGGCCAACGCGCCAACCATCGATTGCCCCGACTCGGAGCGCGGGAACTCCCCCTTCGCCCCGGGATGAAAAAAGTGCGCCCATTGCATGAGCGATTTCACTATCTCAAGGTACTTCTCTAGAAACAGGCGTTCCATGTCCAAGAGGCTATAGAGCCTATACGGAACGAGCCGACAATCACCTACCAATTTATAGGGCACTTGCACGGTGAACCTTTCTTTCACCGGCAATCTATCGACCCGACTCCGCCATCATGCGCTTAACGCAGTGGATGAGTCAAGTTAATAATNNGAGTGCTGGGTAAAGTGGGAAAGAGGGCCGAGTCCCTTCAGGGACGACACAGTTCTCACATACCCTCTAAAGCCTTGACTATTATAAAAGCTTGGACGCGGGCCTGAAGGCGCGCACTACCCAGGTTAGTAACGGCTGCTAATCCGCGAAAACCGGGACCTCTTCCTTCTTCACGGCCGTTCTGCGGCGCCCGGGGAGATGCCGTACCACCCAATCCTTGAAGTAGTCCATATAGAGATAGACCACGGGCGTCGTATACAGGGTCAGCGCCTGGCTGACGATGAGTCCGCCGACGATGGCAATACCGAGGGGGCGGCGGATCTCGGAGCCAACTCCTCTGCCAAAGGCCAGCGGGACCGCGCCCAGCATGGCTGCGGCTGTGGTCATCATGATGGGGCGGAAGCGGATCAACGCCGCTTCGTGAATCGCTTCCTCCGCGGTCTTGCCGCTGCGCTCCACCTCCAGTGCGAAATCAATCATCATGATGGCGTTCTTCTTCACGATGCCAATGAGCAGGATGATGCCAATCAGGGCGATCACATCGAGCTGCATGTGGAAGAGCAATAGCGCCAACAGCGCGCCCGTGCCCGCCGAAGGCAGCGTGGAAAGAATGGTAATGGGATGGATGTAACTCTCGTAAAGCATCCCCAGCACGATGTAAACGGCACCCAAGGCCGCGAGAATCAAGATGGGTTCCGACGAGAGCGAATCCTGAAATGCGGCGGCCGTTCCCTGGAAGCTGCCATGAATCGTCGCCGGTATGCGCATTTCCAGTTCTGCATTGGAGATGGCGCGAGTAGCCGTTCCCAGATCCCCACCGGGCGCCAGATTGAACGAGATGGTCACCGCCGGAAATTGTCCCTGGTGGTTGACGGCGAGCGCGGTGTTGGCGGGCGCAAAGTGCGCGAAAGCCGACAGCGGCACTTGCGCACCCGTGCTGGTAATGACGTACACGCTCTGCAACGCATCGGGGGTCGTTTGATATTTGGGATCGACCTCCATCACGACGTGATACTGATTCAATGTCTGATAGATGGTCGAGATTTGCTCCTGCCCGAAAGCGTCATAAAGCACAGCGTCGATTTGCTGCGGGGTAACTCCCAGCCGGGCGGCGGTGGCGCGATCGATGACGACATTCGCTTCCAAGCCTTGCACCTGCTGGTCGCTATTGACGTCCTTCAGTTGAGGGAACGTTCGCAGCTTCTGCAACAACTTGGGCGCCCACTCGTAGAGTTCGTCCAGGTTTTCGCCCGACAAAGTATACTGATACTGCGCGTTAGCCATGCGCCCGCCGATCTGCAAGTCCTGCACCGCCTGAAAATACAATGTCGCTCCCGGTACGTGAGCAAGCTTGGGGCGCAGCCGCGCGATCACCTGGTCGGCGGTAACCTTGCGCTGCGCCAGAGGCTTAAGTGTTACGAACATGCGTCCCTGGTTTTGTGCGGTATTGCCACCGACAAAAGCCAGCACATCCTGTACCGCCGGATCTTTCTTGACGATACGGATGAATTCGTTCGTCTTGTTTCTCATCGCAGGGAACGATACATCCTGATCGCCCATAATCGTTCCTGAAATACGCCCCGTGTCCTGCTGCGGGAAGAAACCTTTAGGCACGATGATGTACAGAAAGACGTTCACAAAAAGCATGAGTACGGCGAGGGCAAAGATCAGCCTCCGATGACGCAGTACCCATCCCAGAGAGGTTTTGTAGCCCTGGTTTAACCGGTAAAATCCACGTTCGCTCATGCGGTACAACGCGCCATGGCTGCCGGGATCGTGGGCCTTGAGAAAGCGGGCGCACAGCATCGGCGTGGTGGTGAGCGAAACCACCATCGAGACGGCGATGGCCGCGCTCAAGGTCACGGCGAATTCGTGGAAGAGCCGTCCAATCAGGCCGCCCATCAGCAAAATCGGAATGAACACGGCCATCAACGAAGTGCTCATGGAAACCACAGTGAAGCCGATTTCGCGGGATCCCAATAGCGCGGCAGCGTAAGGCTTCATACCCTCTTCGACGTGCCGCATCACGTTTTCCAGCACCACGATGGCATCGTCCACTACGAAGCCGGTGCAGATGGTGAGCGCCATCAACGACAGGTTGTCCAGCGAGTAGCTGAACAGGTACATGATGCCGAAAGTGCCCACGATGGCCAGCGGCACAGCCACGCTGGGAATCATGGTGGCACGCACCTCACGCAGGAACACGAATACCACCAGCGTGACCAGGATGACCGAGATGATCAGTGTCCGCTCGACATCTGCCACCGAAGCGCGGACGGTCGTAGTCCGATCCAGGCCGACAACCATATCGATGGCCTGCGGCAGCGAAGCCTTGAGGAAGGGCATGGCGGCGATGACACGGTCCACAGTGGCGATAATATTTGCGCCAGGCTGCCGGAAAATGACCACCAGAACACTGGGCTTTCCGTTGAAGCTGCCCATGTTGTTGATGTTGGAGTAGGAGTCCTCTACGTCGGCAACGTCGCTCAACCGGACCGGATTGCCATTTTTGTAGGCGACGATGATGGGACGGTAGTCCTTTGCCTTTTTCAGTTGGTCGTTGGTCTTCACCATCCAACTGGTGCTGCCGTTCTGCAGCGATCCCTTGGCCTGGTTTACATTCTCGGCCGCCACAGCCTTGCGCACCGCCTCCAAGCCGAGACCCATGTTGTTCAGTGCGGAGGGGTTGGCCTCGATGCGGACCGCGGGCTGCGAAGAACCGCCGACGAAGACCTGGCCGACGCCTTCGATTTGCGCCAGCCTCTGGCCCATGATCGAGTCGGCTGCGTCATACATCTGGTCCTGGGTCAATGCGTCGGAGGTCAGCGCCAGAATCAGGATCGGCGCGTCGGCCGGATTGACCTTGCGGTAGGTCGGATTGCTGGGCAGATCGGCGGGCAGGTATCCGCGGGCGGCGTTGATGGCCGCCTGCACATCACGCGCCGCCGCATCGATGTTGCGGTCAAGGTCGAACTGCATGGTGATGCCGGTGGTTCCAAGCTGGCTCACCGACGTCATTTGGTTAATGCCGGATATGCGGCCGAACTGCCGTTCTAGCGGAGTGGCCACCGAGGATGCCATGGTCTCCGGACTGGCGCCCGGCAGCGAAGCTCCCACTGAGATCACCGGGAAGTCCACCTGCGGCAAGGGCGAAACCGGCAGTTGCGTGTAAGCTAAGCCACCCGCCAGAAGCAGGGCAAACGTCAGTAGCGACGTGGCAACGGGCCGCTCGATGGCTGGCTTGGAGACGTTCATTGCCTAATCTCCGACTGCCTCCGCAGGTTTGGGCGAGCGCAGGTGGCCCAGCGCTGCCCCGAGCCGGTCGAACCAGAGATACACCACCGGAGTCGTGTAAAGAGTTAGCAACTGGCTGACCAAAAGACCGCCGATGATGGTGATACCCAGCGGACGGCGCAGCTCGGAGCCAGTGCCCGAGCCGAGCGCCAGCGGTACCGCGCCGAACAGCGCGGCGAAGGTCGTCATCATGATGGGACGGAAACGCAACAGACAGGCTTCGTAAATCGCGTCCAACGGCTTCTTACCTTCCTTGCGCTCCGCTTCCAGGGCGAAGTCGATCATCATGATGGCGTTCTTCTTCACAATACCGATCAGCAGGATGATGCCAATCAAGGCCATCACGCTCAGGTCCATATGGAAGAGAAACAGCGCAAGAATGGCGCCGACACCGGCTGATGGCAGGGTGGACAGAATCGTGATGGGATGGATGTAGCTTTCGTACAGCACCCCCAGCACGATGTACACCGTGACGATGGCCGCCAGAAGCAGCCAGCCCTCGTTGGCCAGCGATGCCTCGAACGCTCGCGCTGTGCCCTGGAACGCCAGTTGGATACTCGGCGGTAATCCAATTTCAGCCGCGGTCCGGTCAATCGCCTTTACTGCTTCACCCAGCGAAGCATTGTTGCCAAGATTGAAAGAAATGGTGACCGCCGGAAACTGTCCCTGGTGATTGATGGTCAGAGGCCCGGTTGTGGTTTCGAAGTGCGCGATTGCGCTGAGTGGCACCTGCCCGGCACTCGCGCTCAGAACATTGACGCTTGGGGTGTTTGCAGCCGGAGCGTTTGCCACTTGGGACGCGGGGCTTTGTCCGCCGCCGGCGGGAACGTAAATGCTCTTCAGCGAATCGGGATCGGCACGGAAGGTGGGATCGACTTCGAGCACGACGTGGTACTGGTTCAACTGCGTGAACATGATGGACACCAACCGCTGGCCGAAGGCGTCGTACAAAGTGTTGTCAATCGCGCTGGCGGTTACGCCCAATCGCGATGCCGTGTCGCGATCGATCACCAGATTGGCTTGCGCGGCCAGGTTCTGCTGGTCGGTGGCGATGTCGCGCAACTCCGGCAGGGTCTTCAGCTTGGCGACCATCTTCGTCGTCCACGATGCCAACTCAACGGGATCGGCATCCTCCAGGCTGAACTGGTATTGGGTGCGGCTGACGCGGTCTTCCACCGTCAGGTCCTGCACCGGTTGCATGTAGAGCGTGATGCCCTCAACTCCCGCGACCTCTTGCTGCAAGCGCTTCATGATGGCGGTGATGTCATCGCTGCGTTCGTCGCGCGAGGTGAGATTGATCTGCAGGCGGCCGCTGTTGGGCGTGGTGTTGGTGCCATCCACTCCGATAAACGAGGAGAGGCTTACGACGTCCTTGTCTTTCAAGATGGCCGCCGCCAACTCGCGCTGCCGTCCCGACATCGCGGCAAAGGAAATACTCTCCGGCGCGTCGGTGATGCCCATGATTACACTCGTGTCCTGCACCGGGAAGAAGCCCTTGGGAACGGTAATGTAGAGAAAGATGGTGGCGACTAGCGTACCGATGGTGATCAGGAGTGTCACCGTCTGATGTTTCAGGACAAACTTCACCGTGCGCCCATAGAACGCGATGGTGTTGTTGAAGGCACGCTCCGACCATGCATAGAAGCGACCGTGCTTCGCCTGGTCCTTCTGGCGCAGCAGCAGGGAGCACATCATCGGAGTCAGCGTCAGCGAGATGATGGCCGAGAAAAGAATGGTCACGCTCAGGGTCACGGCAAACTCGCGGAAGAGCCGGCCCACGATGTCGCCCATGAAAAGCAGCGGAATGAGCACGGCGATCAGCGAGACCGTCAACGACACAATCGTGAACCCGATCTGGGCGGAACCTTGCAGCGCCGCCTCCAGCGGAGTGTGGCCTTCCTCGATGTAGCGCTCGATGTTCTCGATCATCACAATGGCGTCGTCCACCACGAAGCCGGTGGAAATGGTCAAGGCCATCAACGAAAGGTTGTCGAGGGAATAGCCCAGTAGGTACATCACGCCGAACGTGCCCACTAGCGAAAGCGGCAAGGCGATACTGGGGATGATGGTCGCCGACAAAGTACGCAGGAATACGAAGATGACCAACACCACCAGCACGATGGTGAGCATCATTTCGTACTGAACATCTTTGACGCTGGCGCGGATGGTGTTGGTTCGATCGGTCAGCACCGTGACCTTCACCGAGGCGGGCAGGTTCGATTGCAACTGTTTCAGCCGCAGCTTGATGCTATCCACCACCTTGATGATGTTGGCGCCCGGCTGCCGCTGAATGTTCAGAATGACCGCCGGCGTATTGTTCATCCACGCCGCCTGGTTTACATTCTCGGCCCCCATGACGACCGTGGCGACGTCGGACAAACGCACCGGATTGCCATTCTTGTAAGCGACGATGGTGTCGGCATAACCCTGCGGACTCAGTAACTGATCGTTGGCGCCGATGGTGAAGGCCTGCCGGTTGTCCTGAAGTTGTCCCTTCGCTTGGTCGACGTTCACCTGGGCGATCACGGTCCGCAGTTGCTCCAGGCTCATGCCGTACGAAGCCAGGGCCGTCGGGTTTGCCATGATGCGAACTGCAGGCTTTTGCCCGCCGCTGATACTCACCAGTCCAACGCCAGGCAACTGCGAAATCTTTTGCGCGAAGGTCGTGTCGGCCAGATCTTCCACCTGCGGAAGCGGCATGCTGTCCGACGTCATCGCCAGCGTCAGGATGGGCGCGTCGGCAGGATTCACTTTGCTGTAAATCGGAGGGGTCGGCAGGTCGGCAGGCAGGTACGTCTGTGCAGAATTGATCGCCGCCTGCACCTCC